>CALLKF010000100.1 GCA_938008535.1 uncultured Saprospirales bacterium
TGGTCTAATCCATCAATAATAATAATAGTTTTTTGTTTGGTTCTATCATAAATTCTTTTGCAATCTTCTATCGACTCTTTAAATAAATGAACTAAATCATTTTCATCTTTTGGTATTAATGTTTTTAAGTTTTTATTTAGTTGAGATATTTGAATGGATAAATCATGTAAGAAGTAAACTGCTTCTCCACGTTGATTTCCTACAATTTCTTCTTCTGGAATATGTAAATAATAATGTAGAATTCTATCATTAGAGTTATCAGACCATTTTGTGATTAATGTTGACTTTCCACTTCCTGGGGAGCCAAGTAATAATATGTAACCCTTATTAATTTCTTCTATTGCTTTCGCAATTCTGGTTTTAGAGTTTTGTATAGGTGTGTAATGTTTTGTCTCTACAAAAAAATCTTGTTTAAAATATGATGTAGCTCTTTTATACCATTTTAGTTCGTCAATTAAAACTCTTCTTTCAACCTTTAGTTTTCTTTTTTCTTTACCTATTTTAGCAAAAAAGTAATTAGTTATTTCTTCTATATCATTATCGTAAATTGCTTTCTTAGTATTTGAGATAAAGTCTTCATCTAAAGTATCAATTGTTATAATTTTAAAATCTGAAAGGAATGAATCCAATTCATTGCTTACAAGTTTAGTTTCTGTTTTTAAATTATCAACTTGTTCTTTCCAATGAATATCAAAATCATTTACTTTCTTATGACCCAAATAAATTGGGTCTAAGAATTCACTGCAAAATCTATTAAAACTAATTTTTGTATCACCTACTAGAATATTTTCATATTCTGAAATCGGTCTATTGGTTATTAGTCCAACATTTATCTTTTTATTAGGATACTTTTTTTTTAATAATATCCATGATTTTGCTATTTTGGAAATTAATGAGGTTTCTCCTTCGAATAAATAATTATATGTTATTGATGGTTTATCTTCTTCTTTAACACTACACTTTACTTGATATCCAAAAACTTCATCATTGACAACTTGAATATCATCTAAAATACCAACTTCATCAGAAGCTAATTCAATAAATTCAAGGTTGTTTTTTAACAACCCTTTATATACAAAATAAGCACAAGCTTTATATTGTTCATAATATCCGCCTATTGCTGCGACTTCTCCTGTAATGCTCATACATGTAAATATAATTCATTTGTATGAGCGTATTAGTGAAACACTTTTAAAATTTGTTGTTAGTTTTCAACAATCATTTACTGTTGAATAATTATTTAAGTTTCTATCTTAGGAATCTAGGCTTTAGGAGATGTAATGAACCAAAAATACCCCTACCCCTATAAGAATATTTTTGGTTCTCGACATATACTAACTTCTATCTTGAGGCTGAGTATTTTATCGACGTATTGCATCATAAACATTATTTATTAGCAACCGTACAAGCTAGAACTCGTATTTAATTACCTAACAGACCTTGTACGTAGGGACATCGACCCAACACAATTAAGCGGTTGTCTTTTCTGTATAAGTTTTACCTCACCTCACACCAATTGGTTATTAAAATAGTTCTCTTAATGACCCTTTCCAATTGAATGTGCGCACTAATTATAGTAATGGTTTAGTACTGACCTCTGTAACTAAATATAGACATTTTGAAAAAAAAGTCAAGAGGTAGTTTAATTTTTTATCAAATCTACATTGGTGGAGTAAAAAAGAAAAAATAAATTAATCCTAAAATCAATGCAATAATTATTATCCAACCAATTGTATTGTTTTGTTTAGGAATTGGTTTACTAATGAAGGTTGGTACTTTTTGTTTATTATCAACTATCTTCAATTTAATATGACCACCACATGTTTTACATTGAGTTTCTCCTTTTGAATATTGTTTATGACAATACTCACACTCGTAAATGGCTACATTATTTGAGTTATCAAGTGATTGTTTGTCATGAATAGAATTTGCTATCTCATTTGCAAGTATTTTCCGATTTAATATTTCTTTATACCAATCATTCATAATTCTGATTCTTTTTATGGATGTATGTAATATGTTGCTTGACTATATACAATATCACTATTGTTTAATTTTGCGTAATACTTAAAATAATAAAATGGAGATGAAGATATACTACCCCTAAATAAATTCGTAGCAGTTGGTATGTAAGGGCTGATAATTGTCGGTACTACAGTACTAGATGTATCAGATGCACCATTATCTAGAGATATTGAACCATCTGTATCACCCCATATTAAACCACGTCTAATTACATTTCCATCAATCTCATTTTCAAATTCTGCATAATTATCAAAACTAACTTTATAGACACTATTTATTGGTGAATTAGTATAGGCTCTAGAAGCAGTATCTAAATGCGGAACTACATTAATGTATAGATTTGACGGAGAATTTATTCTATTACCATTTTCTTTTTTACATGATAATGTTAATGCGACTAATGTAAACAATAATACTTTCTTATAATTCTTCATAAATATTAGATTACAGCAAAGATATAAAATTCGGAGTAAACTCCGAATGATTTAAGATGGTAATTATTTTGGTTTGTAGATTTTTGCTTTGTGCAAAATCAGCTAGATGATATTAAAATTGAAGTTACTAAACGCTTACATGATTTATTCATGAAAAAGTTTGAAGGTAATAAGCTGAAATTTGCAAAAGCTGCAGGGTGCAATGAAAAAGCTATCCGACTTATATTTGATGAGGGACAAGGTGTAACATTAAATCTGCTGTTCAAATTAACCTATGCTTTGGATATAACACCATCACAATTATTAGAAGGTTTACAATTAAAATCTTCTAATCAATCAACATAACTCATAAATATGCTTCACAAAGCTCCTTCGGCTTGCTATTAAAAATGTTAAAAGACTGTTAAATAATCATGCCAGCATAAGATATACTATTTTATATACTCAATGTACTTTTACTAAACAGCCAACATTTACTGATGTTTTGAAGGTTTTAGATATATAAGACTATTTATTTATCATTTTATTTTTTATATTTAATCAAATCTAATTTTACAACTTGCAACATTCACCATCTTGTAGTTTCTTTGTCTTATTGAAACGTTAGAGATACAGAATGTTTATTTAATTATAATTCTATTATTAAAAACCTTGAGCAAAATTCGCACTAGAATCATTATTGCGAATTCTTTTAAATTGAATGATAGGAATTAGATAAAACACTTTATTTCAAATAAAAATAATCAAGTATTGCCCTGGTTATCAATTGATTGTATATTGTACAACGGTTATTGTTATGGGTTTTACCAAAAAAAATTAGAAAATATGTCAATGAACTATGAACATCCATTTTATTCCGTTACAGAAATTGCCCAGAAATTAGGTGTAAAACCTGACGCTGCGTGTAACTATCTAAAAGCATTAAAAGTAGAAATAATTAAACCATGTAAAACAAGGCAAGTGTCGAAATTGAATTTTGATATTGCTATTGGTAAAATTGATGCCAAACAATTAAAAAATTGCTACCCTAAAACTTGGGACGAAATATTTTTAAAGACTGCAAAAGATAAAAACATTGCTAATGTAATTATTGATGATATAAAAAGTGAATACTTATCACTTCCAATTAAATCAAAGATTAAAGTAACTGAATCAGGAAAAGAATTATTAAAAAAATTAAATAAATAAACAATGAGAAAATTAAAATTAGGTAAAAACCGACATACTGGTTTAAAAGTGTATTGTAACAAATGTAATAAAGATAATCCTGATTGTAATCACTTTGATACTCATCAATACCGTATTAGACTTCATGTGCCAGGTACAAAGAATAAAGTGAAAGTAAAGTCATTCGACACTAGAGATTATGATGAAGCTGTGAAATTAGCAATTGATTTTAAAAAGGAAATGACAATAACCAACTTCCACTCCATCATTCAAGTTATAACTGGAAATGACTTTTCCATTAGAGATGGTATTTTGTTGTTTAATGATTATCTCGAAGGTAATCATCGACTTGCTCACATGAAAAAACATGTATCTAAAGGACATCGTGAAGAAACAATTCGATATTGTATTTTATTTGCTGATAGCTTAAGCAAGCGAGCGGAAATAACTACATTAAGACCACAACAGGTAACACAAACTGATGTCTCAAATTTCTATAAGTCATTAGAAACAAAGTATCATCCAAAAACATTTAATAATTGTATTCATGCATTAAGAGCTTTATTCAATTATTTTATCAATAATGAAGGAATTGATATGAAAAACCCTTTCTCTACATGCGTTTTGAAAAAATTACCTAAACGTAATCCAAAAACACTTACTAAAGAAGAGTTTGATATGATATTAAATGCTGTTGATAGTGCAAGTAAGTATAAAATATCGCCAAATGCAAAACGTCAGAAAATAAGTATGTACAAGCCATATTTAAAGGAAGCTTTCAAACTATTTCTGTTAACAGGTGGACGAAGGGAAGAAATTATCAACCTTCGTTGGAGTGATATAGTAATGACTATTAATGGTACTTTAGTTTTTCAGCTACACAATCTGAAGGTAGAACGAATAAGTAAAAAACAAGAAATATATAAGTATATTCCAATAGGAAAAGATTTATTAGACGTTTTAAAGGAATTAGGATATACAGAAAAATTAAAATCCGATGATTATATACTCTGTCCTGATAGAACCCAAAACTCACTTCAATTTATGAATAGCTTGAGTAGAGGATTTACGCACTATAAAGAAGCTGCTGGGATTGACAAAGATATTAGTCTTCATCATCTCAGAAAAACATACATAACATGGGTAAATTACTATATGCATAAAGAAACAGCTTTACTTACTTCTCATGCTGGTCAGAAGGTTTTAGACAATCATTATATAGACAAGCGTGTGATAAATGCTATTGATAGAGGTGCTTTAGAAATAAAGATATTTGGTTCTTAATTATTCCTCACGATACATCCTCACTCCAAAAAAACTAGTTGAGTTTACAGTGTGAAATAAAAAACAAAACCCCTTGATAACAAGGGGTTTATTTTTAAAATCATTAAAGATTTTGGATGTGGGCGCACACGGGTTCGAACCGCGGACCCCCTGCTTGTAAGGCAGGTGCTCTGAACCAGCTGAGCTATGCGCCCTCTACATTTCTGTAAAGCGAGTGCAAAGATAGGATTATCTTGTTAAATAAAAAAATTTAGAAGGATTTTTTTATTTTTTTTTAATGCAATCTATTTTATTCCTTAATTAACAGTTGTTGGACAGATTTTGCCCAATCGATAATGATAGTTTTTTCTGTTGAAGTTAAGGTAGCATCTTTATGAATTAAAGTGTATGAAGATAATGGCATCCATCCTTTTTCTTGAGAGGAAATTACTTTTTCCATTTTTTTTCTTGCTTTTTTGTTTTCATAAGAATTAAATTCTGAGAAATTTAATTCTTCTTTACCTTCATTTATATGATTATTTAACCAAAAACCAATAGGTTGAATGTGTGAATACCATGGATATACAGTGTTATTAGAATGGCAATCAAAACATGCCTTTTTTAGAATGGCTTGCACATTTTCTGGTGTATTGTATTTTCGTTCAATTGAATTTGCAGATACAATTGAAGTTTGATTTTTTTTTGTTGGAATGAATTGTATACCGATTAATACAACCAATAATCCAATACCTATTTTTTTTAACATATCGTTTGTTTTTTAAAATCTACAATATACACCAAGTGGAAGTTTTTGATGTGTTGATGAAGGAATGAATAATTCACCATAATTCGGTTTTATTTTAACTAAAGATAATTTTTTAATATTATCAGTCATTAGGTTTTCTATAATCAAAGAAGAAAAACCTAACGAATAAGTATTTAAAATAAAAAAGTGATTTTCTTTATCTAGCAAGGATAATACATCAAATATCATTTCATTAATTTGGTCTTCGAGTTTCCATTTTTCACCATCCGTACCGTGTCCATAAGCTGGTGGATCTAAAATAATTCCTTGGTAAATTTTTCCGCGTTTAATTTCTCGTTTTACAAATTTCACCGCATCTTCAACAACCCAACGGATATCTTTTAATTTAGAAGATTCCATGTTTCGGTTTGCCCAACTTACTACTTGCTTTATCGAATCAACATGATACACCTCAGCACCAGCAGCTGCAGCAGCCAAACTTGAACCACCTGTGTAAGCAAATAAATTCAATACTTTTGGTGATTCCACATTTTTTTTGATAGCACTTGTTCTATCAAAAATAAAATCCCAATGCACACTTTGTTCGGGAAAAATACCAACGTGTTTGAATTTTGTGAGTGCTAAATTAAAGTTTAAATTAAGTTGTTGATGCTGATAATTAATTTCCCAATTTTCTGGCATTTTTTTAAAAAATTCCCATTTTCCGTTTGAAGAAGAAAGACCAATAAATTTTACATGTGCTTTTTCTAACCAATCTTTTTCGGTTAATTTTTTTGACCAAATTGCTTGTGGTTCTGGACGAATCGTAATGTATTCGCCAAAGCGTTCCAATTTTTCAAAATTTCCTGTGTCGATTAATTCGTACTCTTTCCAATTTTCAGGATACAACGTGGCAATAGATTCCATTTTGTAAAAATAAGAATAAAGATGAATGAGAAAAAATTAAATTATTTTTCTTTTTTATAAATAGCTGCGCCGATAGCTGAACTAATTGCACCAATTACTATAAATGTTATAAATGAAGTAATGGTCATAAATATTGGTGATGAAAATTTTTGTGCCATTTCCATAGCTGTTTCAATCTTTTCTTCGCTCAGTCCTTTGTCCGCCATTTGTTCTTTTTGAACTTGCATTAAACCATCCATAAAATCGGTATTAATGAAGTTGGTGTAAATAAAGAAGTAAACAATACTAATAATGGCTAAAATCAATGTAATTAACATGCCAGCTTTAAATAATGAACCAAATGAAATTAATTTATTTGCATTTTCAGCCGCAATATTTTTTACGCCAATAAAAACTAAAATCATAGAAATTAAAATAGAAACATAACGCGACCAACTATCATATTCCACATTAATAAAATAAAAAACTAAAGATAAAATAATAGAAACTAAACCAGTAATAATGCCAAATTTTATAGCCGTATCTTTAAAATTCAGTTCGCCTTTTTCTCTCAACGAAATTGGATGGTCTGTGTTGTTAGTACTCATTTTTTTAATTTTAATAAAGGTATGATTTTAGTTTTATTCACCAATATTATTTCCTGCAATAAATCCGGTTGTCCATGCAGCTTGAAAATTGAAACCACCTGTAACTGCGTCAATATCGAGCACTTCTCCAGCAAAATATAAGTTTGTAATAATTTTGCTTTGCATGGTTTTGAAATCTATTTCATTTAGTGCAACACCACCTGCAGTTACAAATTCATCTTTGTTGGTGCTTTTGCTTTGAATATTTATTTCGCAATTCGTCAAAAAATCTGCTATTGAAAAGAGTTCATTTTTATTCAGATTTGCCCATTTTTTTTCAGTATCAATTTTTAATTCCAATAAACAATTTTTCCAAAATCGATTCGCTAGTTTATAAGGTGAAAAATTTTGAACTGCTTTTTTTGAATGTTCAATTTTTATTGCATTTAGTTCATGAATTGCTTTGTCTTTTGATTCGTTTAACCAATTAATTAAAATAGAAAACTGATAATTTTTTTCTGCTAAAAAACGAGCACCAAAAGCTGATAATTTTAAAATGGCTGGTCCACTTAAACCGGTGTGCGTAATTAATAAAATACCACTTGTTTCAATTGCTGAGTCTTTGATTTTTATCTGTGTATTTGGTATAGAAATTCCAGATAAATCTCTGAATAAATTATTTTTTGTGTTGAACGTAAATAAACTTGGAACTGGTTCTATTATTGTATGTTTCAACGATTTTAAACAATTCCAAATAGTGTTGTTGCTGCCACTTGCGATTAATACATAATCAGAAAAAAGTGTTTTATTATTGTAAGCTATTTCAAATTGTTCTTCTTTTTTTATTTGCATCACTTTCGCTAGTAAAAATACTTTCACACCAAGTTTTGTTGCTTCGTTTTTTAAGCAATTTACAATGGTCATTGAATCATCTGTGGTAGGAAATATTCGACCATCATCTTCTGTTTTTAAATTGATATTTCTACTTTCAAAAAAATCAATTGTATGTTCGCAATTAAACTGAAAGAATGGCGACAATAATTCTTTATTTCCTCTTGGATAAAATTTTACTAATTCTTTTACATCATAACAAGCATGTGTAACATTGCATCGACCGCCACCGGAAATACGCACTTTTCCAAGCACTTCATTTCCTTGTTCTAATATAATAATATCTATATTTTGCTGCGTTTCAGCTAATGTAATAGCAGCCATAAATCCAGCTGCGCCACCACCAACAATTACTAATTTTTTTCGATTTTCCACTTGAGTACAAAGATATTAAAATGAAACTCGTTGCTTGTCCTTTTTTTATTTAGTTTTGTAAAAAAAATTAATGCAAAAAATTTCGATAGCCATTCACGGTGGCGCTGGTACCATTCTTCAATCAGAAATGAGTGCAGAAAATGAAATTGCTTATAAAGATGCATTGCAAGATGCGCTGAATGCTGGTTATATAGTGTTAGAAAAAGGTGGTACTTCATTAGATGCTGTTGAACAATCGATGATGCAACTAGAAAATTGTCCGCTATTTAATGCTGCTAAAGGTGCTGTATTTAATGCACTTGGCAAACATGAAATGGATGCATCTATCATGGAAGGAAAAAACAGAATGGCTGGTGCAGTTTCAGGTGTGCATAATATTCAATATCCAACTTCGTTGGCGCGACAAGTAATGGAAAAAACAGAACATGTTTTTTTAATAGGTGAAGGCGCAATGGATTTTGCAGCAACTATTGGTTTTCCATTTATTGATGATGATTATTTTTATGATGAGTTTCGTTATCAGCAATGGTTAAAAATAAAAGACAGCGAAAAATTTCAATTAGATCATACTATAGTTGATAAAAAATTTGGTACTGTTGGAGCTGTAGCATTAGATATATATGGCAATTTAGCAGCTGCTACATCAACTGGTGGAATGACCAATAAAAAATTTGGTAGAATAGGTGATAGTCCAATTATTGGCGCAGGTACTTATGCAAATAATGCAACTTGCGCGGTTTCGTGTACTGGTAGTGGCGAATATTTTATTCGTGGTGTGGTAGCTTATGATGTGTCGTGTTTGATGGAATATAAAGGATTGAGTTTACAAGCAGCTTGCGACGAAGTGATACATCATCGATTAAAAAATATAGATGGTGATGGTGGTTTAATTGCCGTAGATACTCAAGGTAATATAGTACTTTCATTTAATACAGAAGGCATGTATCGTGCCTGTAGAAATAATGAAGATAGACATGAAGTGAGTATTTATAAATAAAATGAGTTTAATTTTTATTCAACAATTCTTTTTCATAAAACTGATTTAGAAGCCACTCATCACAATAAACAGGATTTATTTTTGCATTATTTTTCGCATGTTTAACTAATGTAGAAAAATTATTTGGCAAACGATTGATGTAACGAAACGCAGAAGGCAAGGTTCCAAACATACATTCTGCCAATAAAAAATAAGCATCATCTCGAGCCATTCCTGATGCTCGTACCATTTGACGTTCTGCTGGATTTGCACGATATTTTTTTACATAATCCAATAAATTTTGGTGATAGTTTACATCTTCTGTAATTGCCATAATTGAATTATATCTTGGATGTGTTGCTTCTAACATTTGCTGTGTTTGCTTTTCCATTTCATCTAAACCATCATCAAACTGATCTAATAATTGCAAATCATAAACTGGATTTGCATGTACAACTTCTAGTAAATGACAAATAATAGTATCACGCGGAACACGAATACCAATAGGATCTGAGATGCCAGATGGATCATTTAAAAAGCGCAAAATTTGATGAAACGTAAAATTGATTTTTTTAGTTTTATAGTAACTTGCAGCACCAGGTGAAATAAAATAACGCAACATATCATAAGCACCAAACCATAATTGTTTTTGTGATGGAATGCTTTCTATAAAACCTATTTCTTGCAATCGATTTAAGCGTTTTTTCATCGCTGGATAATAAAAGGTGTTGAATAGTGTGATGGCTAATCGTTTCGTTTTATTAAGAATTATTTTAGGAGTTCCAATTGCACGAAGCATTAATTTTATTGGATGTTGCTTAAGTCTGTCGGTTGCTATTTCACTATAACTTTCTTCTTCATTTTGCAATAAATAATCATCTAAAGAAATATTTTTGTTGTCAGCAATAAATCTACCGAATTTATCTTTTTTTAGTATTGGAAATGTCGTGTTCATTTTTTTATTCTTAAATAATTATCGAAACTGATACTTCACACCACGCACTTGAGACAATAATGTTTGAGGTGCATCTAATATTTTTGCAGACAATGGTAGAGTTGGTGTCACTGGTGAATTAGCAGCCAAATAATCTTTTATCACAGAATGCAAAGTATAAGGAGTGTTTTGAGTTTCTGATACATTTTTTATACGACAAAGCATATCCATTGGATCGCCGTCTCTTTCGCAAGCGCAAATGCTATACACTTTTTCCATATCTAACGAATTGTCGCCAATCAATATGGATTGAACGCGTTTGCCTTTTTGACCAAATGCGTTAAATGTAATATGCATTCCTTTGAATTTAATGACCCAACCGCCAAAGCGTTCGGCTGCATTTTCAGCAAACACATTATTGAGTTCTTTTTCTAGCCATTCCTGAATCTGCTTTCCTGTTACTTTTCCTGTTCTGACAATGCTGTTAACTGGTAGCATATCATAAATATAACCATTGGTAATTGGAATCAAACCTGTTTGATCAGGCGTAGAACGTGGCGGACAAAATCGAAATCCGTTTGAAAGTACAATATCAATTTCTGTCATTTTCCATTTCAGTGCATCCAATATCAACGTATCAATCGTATTTTCTACCACAAAATACCTACACAATGGAAGTGTACTGTAACCGATAGTTTTATAAATATCTTTTGCAAATGGTGCTTCATCTTTTTCAATTAATTGAGTGATAGCTTTATCTGGTTTATATTTTGCAGCAGTAATTTCGTCTAATGTATATTCATCTTTGATTACTTTGCCATCTTGAATAGTTAAATCTAATCGACCGACAAAAGAACCAAAAGCACCTGGTTCTACTACTTTTGCATATTTACAAATAATAGGTTCTCGCACACGCTCATGAGTGTCGCCGCCAAAAATGTAATCAACGCCTTCACATTCAAGCAAACCAGCTAAATAAATTTGCTGAGATAATCCTAAATGTGCTACGATAATAACATACGCGCATTGTTCCTGATTGCGCAATACATCTACATAATGTGCTAAATTTTCTTCAGGTTTGGTGTAAATAATTCCTTTGCTGTAATTAGGCGACTGACGAATTGGAACTAATGGATCAGTGTATCCAATAAAGCCAATTTTGACACCTTCAATTTGCCAAATGTAATAAGCAGGAAAAATTAGTTCACCTTTTTTGCCTTCGCCTAAGTCATGATACATATTGGCACAAACCTTTGGTGCATTCAACGCGCCTAACAATGTCTGCATTGCTTTTTTATAATAGATCACTTCCCAATTTCCAGGTAAATACAAATCATAACCTAATTCATTTAAGATCGGAACCATAGCTTTTCCTGTAGTTTTCACAGAAAGCTCGCTGCCTTGAAACATGTCGCCTGTATCTATTAAAAATGAGTGCTCGTACTTTTTTCTTGTTTGTTCCAAATAAGTTGCCAAATGCGCATAGCCACCAGTTTTGCGAAAAACAGCTTTTTCATTTTTCCAAAATAATTCATCATGTGCGTGAATTTGGCAATGCACATCGGTAGTTTGCAGAATGGAAATTGTAAATGGTTTTGCTTTATCTTTTGCAGATTTTTTTTTAGAAGAGTTGGTTGAATTAGAAGCTTCAACTGTTAATGGTGTTAATGCAACTAATCCTAAACCTGCACTAAAAGTGCCTAGTTTTTTCAGAAATTCTCTTCTTTTATTTGCCATAGTATTATTTTGAATTTGCCTTTTTCTGTGCATCAGCAATTGGCTGAAAAGGACCAAATTTATGCTGTGTTATAGAAAATGTATCTGCAAAAGGACCAAATGGATGATCAACAGGTTTTTTAGAAATATCAGGCCAGTCTTTCGGTGTATTTTTGTGTGGTCTTGGTTGAGCGTTAATGTAGGCAGCTAAATCCCAGGATTCTTCATCTGTCAGTTGTGTATGATCATAACTTGCACCAAACGGCATATTGTATTTCACATATTTAGCAAAGTTGCTGACACGATACAAACCTGCACCATCATTATAGCTATTGTTGCCCCAAAGTGGTGGATAGGTATATTCTGTTCCTGTTAGATTTAAAGTGCCTTCGCCATTGGCTTGATGGCAGCTTTGACATTTTATTACATAAATAGCTTTTCCCTGAATTGGACTCGCTGCACGATTAAGATAAGCTAACTCTTTTAAACCAGAACCTTTTGCCTTTTCGCCTTTTTTTACATTGCTGCCAATGAAAGTAATGTACGCTTTAATTGCTTGCATTTCTTTTCCAAGTGTGTCTAAAGCTTTTCCGTTTAAACTGCGTTCAATGCAATCGTTTACGCGTTTATAAATATTTTCTACAGAGCCGCTGCGTGGTCTGAATTTTGGATAAAGCGAAGCGACAGAACCATAATTATTTCCAAACGTTTTGGTGCCTGCATCTAAGTGGCAATTTTGACAATTCATACCGTTACTGATTTTCATTACACTTCCTTTTGGTCCAAAGTATTTTGATGTATGTGTAATCAAATCTTTTCCGTAAAGCACTTGTGATTTGAGTACTTCATCTTTAATGCTATTAATATCTGCTGCAGTCCAGTAAGTTTCAGTCGGCATAATAGAAACAACATCTGTTACATTCATCTCAACTTTTTCTTTACTTTTAAAGAATTGGTTTATTTCAACACGATAAACTATTAGAAATGGTAAGACAATTAGAATTGCTACTAAAAACAGAATTATATTTAGCAGACGATTTATTATATCGAGTAACTCTTTTTGCATATCAATTTTATAAAATAAATCTACAAAAAATCAGCATCGAAATGTAACGGCAATAAATCTTTAATCGATTTGAAAATATAGACTGCACCACTTTCGCCTGTTAAGATAATTTCTATGTTTTGATGATGTTTGCATTCGGCTTCAAAAATTGTTTGTCTGCATATTCCACAAGGTGCAGCTGGTGTCAACACTGGGTTTTTCAATGATTTTGCAGTAATAGCAATTGCTTTTATTTTAGTGTGTGATGCAATAGAGGCAGCAGCACTTAATGCAGTTCGTTCTGCACAAAAACCAATTGGATACGATGCATTTTCTTGGTTGCTTCCTAAGATAATTTGTCCGTCATTTAGAAACAACGCAGCACCAACATTAAAATTGGAATACGGCGCATAACTATCATTCGTTGCTTTCTTTGCTGCGTCTACTAATAATTTATAATTTTCTGGAAGTTCGTCTGAACTCTTATAAGCAATGTAATTTATCTCAAATTTTAAATTTTCCTTCATCTATCAATAATTTTAATTTTAAAATTCCGATTATAGAAATGGCATCTTTGATTTCGCCGTTCATTGCCATTTTAAACGCGGACAATAAAGATAATTTTTTTATTTGTAATTGTTCCGTTTCATCAGGTTGCGATTCTACAAATTTCAAATCTTGTGCCACAAATATATAAGCTAATTCATCTGTTGCCGAATTAGAAGTATTGGCGATACAAATTTGTGTAAATGTTTGCGCTTCCAAACCAACTTCTTCTATCAATTCTCTTTTTGCTGCTGATAAAATATCATTTTCTAGCAAGCCACCACCTTCGGGAATTTCCCAGCTATATTCATTAATTGCATAACGAAATTGTCCAACTAAATAGGTGTTTCCATCAATATCTATTGGAATAATACCGATAGCATAATTTTTGAAATGTACTTTACCATAAATACCATTGGTTCCAGTTGGTGTTGTTACTTCTTCATGCGAAACAGAAATCCATTTATTGTCGTACACAATTTCTTTTGATAAGCTTTGCCAAGGATTTTTTGTTTCATCTATCATTTTATAAAGATATTTTTTTAGTTGTAACCGTTAATCGTTCATCAATTTTTCTACTAATTTTTTCACACCAACGCTTGCTTTTTCTGTAATGTATTCTAAGTTTTTAAATTTAGAAATAGTTGGTTTGTTTGGATCAATCACAAATTTTGGTGTGTTATAATCTACACAATGTATCAAGCCAGCTGCTGGATAAACGAGCATTGAGGTTCCAATTACAATAAAAATATCAGCAGTTCTCGCAATATTTTCTGCAAGTGAAATCATAGGAACTTGTTCTCCAAACCAAACAATATGCGGTCTGAGTTGCGCGCCTTTTTCGCATTTGTCTTCAATATTTAAATCAGTTTTCCATTCGTAGATAAGATGTTCATCAATTGTACTTCGAACTTTAAATAATTCGCCATGCAAGTGCAGAACATTCGTAGAGCCTGCGCGTTCGTGCAAATCATCTACGTTTTGTGTGATGATTTGAACGTTGTATTTTTCTTCTAAAACAACTAATAATTTATGTGCTTCATTTGGTTCGCAATCCAATAATTGCTTTCGTCTTTGATTATAAAAATCTAAAACCAATTCTTTGTTTCTTAACCATGCATCATAAGTGGCTACATCTTCAATGCGATGGTTTTCCCAAAATCCATCGCTATCACGAAATGTTTTGATACCACTTTCTGCGCTAATTCCAGCACCGGTTAAAATTACTATGTTTTGTTTTTTAACCATTTTTTTCTTTGCTTCTTTTTATTTTGAAATTCTTTTTATCAAACACAACGTATGCGTTTGTGTTTTTGTTTCTTCGTCATAAATTCCTTTACTCGTTAAAATATCAACACGCACTTTTCCAGACGCATGAATGATTTTTGTTTTTTTATCTTCTTTAAAAACGATTCCAACATGAATGATTTTTTTTGTTTCTGGATTTTCAAAGAATGCTAAATCTTCATTCCGAATATTTTCAAAAGTAATGGTTTCACCTTGTGTTGCTTGTTGATATGCATCGCGCAAAATTTGGATTCCATTTGCACGGAAAACTACTTGTGTAAAACCAGAGCAATCAATTCCAAAAAAGGTGCGACCACCCCAAAAATAAGGTGTTTCCAAGAATAGTTTCGCATCATGTAGAATAGAATTTTTAATTCCTAATTTATTCAGTTTTCGCTTTTCTACAAACGAACCCATCGGTGCAAAAATCTTTTTCTCTTCTACCAAAATTTCTTGAAATAATTCTTTCACAACATTATGTGTTTGCTGATGTTGCTCTGTTTCTTTCCATTGTTTTTTATCAATCCAGCCAATGTAGTCATCGTGCTTTAATTTTACTTTTGTCCATTTTTCATTTTCTTCCAAAATATCAAATGTTTCACCAAATAAAATTTGATTTACTATTTCTGCTTTATCAGATGGTTCGCTGCGCATTGGAATTGCCGATAAGTTATTGATTCCAATTTTTTTAGTACTCATTTTGTTTAGTTTATTCTTTAAAAAGTAGTTCTCTAGGATTGATTTGTATCAAATAATAAATAAAAATAAGAATTGCTATTGACAAACTCATTTATTAGGTATAATATTGTAATAACATTTAAACCCAAAATCAATGTTAACTTCTTTACCAAAATTGGTAGCGTGTTTCACGGCTATCCGCAGATATTTATCTGGCATCTTGTTATTTTTTATACTAATTTGTACAAAAAATAACTGCGAAGCACAGTTAAATGCAAATTTTATTCCTAGTAAAGATAAAGGTTGTGCTCCATTATTTGTAAATTTTAGAAATACTTCAACTGGAAACCAAGATAGTTGTTTCTGGAATTTAGGTGTAAATGGAAATACATCTGATGATTGTAATCCAGGAGCTATATTTAATTCACCTGGTATATACACCATTAAACTAACAATCTTTAAAGCTGGTGCATCTTCTACAATATCTAAAACAATAACTGTATTTAAAGATCCTATTTCAAATTTTACAGCGTTACCAAGAATTGGTTGTGTTCCTTTTGATGTTCAATTTCAAGATTTATCTACTATAGGTGATGCACCGATTACAAACTGGACTTGGGATTTTGGTGATGGAAATATTAATACTACAAGAAATCCTTTGCATACTTATATAAACAGTGGAAACTCTAGTGTTTCATTAATTGTTACTGATGCAAATGGTTGTAAAAACACCTTGACAAAAGATGATTTTATTACAAAAGCAACCAAACCAATCGTTGATTTTTCTGTCAATAAAACACATACATGTGTGCTACCATTTGCTGCTCAATTTACTAGTACTGTAAGCTCAACATCTAATGTAACTTATCTTTGGGATTTTGGAAATGGTTCCACTTCAACTACTGCAAATCCAACGTGTAATTATAATCAATTTGGAAATTATAATGTGATACTCACTGTTAAAGATGCAAATAATTGCACGGCAACTAAAGCAATTCCAAATGGTGTACGTTTAGAAAAATTTGATGTACAAGCTAATTTACCAGCAACTACATGTACAGATAAAAATATTAAACCAACTGTTTTTTCTAATTACAGTCCTTTTTATTGTGATTGGAATTTTGGCAATGGACAAACTTCTACTTCCAATGCACCTACGTTTAATTATGATTTGCCAGGTAATTATACCATAAATTTAACAGCTACAAATGATGATGGTTGTACTGATTCTGCAAATTTTGTTGTTCAAGTGAATGAAGCACCAAAAGTTGGATTTACTATTAATCAAACCGCATCATGCGTAGCAGCAAATTTTTCATTTACTAATACTTCAACTGGAGCTAATCAATACCGTTGGATTATAAAAAAAGGTGGTGTAACTATTGAAACATCGAACGAAGTAAATCCATCCTTTTATTTAGATGATTTTGGTTTATATGAAGTAATCTTAGAAGCAACTTCTCCATCAGGATGCAAATCAACTTTAGATAGCACAGATGCTATTTATGTTGGAAAAGATAGAATGAATCCAATATTTGATAAAGATAAAGGATGTAAAACACTTAGAGTTCATTTTAATGCAAACTTGACTCATTATTTTCCCGCAACCAGTGTTGTTTGGGACTTTGGAGATGGAACAACAGGAACTGGTGAAAATCCATATCATAATTATACGGATACAGGTACTTTTTATGTAACTGTTACTGCAAACTACGATCCACCATGTTCACCTATTAGAAAAAGAATCGGCCCAATTCGTGTAGGTGATAAATATCCGTTTACCGGTGATTTTGATTTAACAACTGTATGTGTGCACAAAGAAACGGTAACATATACTGCTACTGGTGGAATTCCTTCTACAGAATTTACATGGATTTTTGGCGATGGTACAGATCAAGGTAGAGATGTAACACATATTTATACATCACCTTCTCAACCCAAAAAATACATGGTTTCTTTGATTGCAGAAAATAATACTTGCAAAGATACCTTAGAAATTAAAGAAATATTTGTCGCATATCCAGAAGCACGCTTTTCTATAAAACAAGTTTGTGGCGAACAAACTATCAAATTGACAAATGAATCCAAAGGCCATGATAGAGCATTTTGGGATTTTGGCGATGGAACTACAGCAAATACCATGGATGAATTTTTGACACATGTTTATCCAATTTCATATAAAACAGCCAGTATTTTATTAATTGTATATAACGATAGCACTGGCTGTGTTGACTCTATGCGTAGAAACGTAAATTTCTCTGTACAAGATTCTATTAATTTCAGCATTCAAAATCAAAAAGGTTGTGCGCCTTTGTTTGTAAAATTTAGTTCACCACTTGACACAAATATTACAAGTTATAATTGGGATTTAGGTTATGGTTTGCATGTCTTCGGCAATCCAGCAATCGGTTTTTATCCTACTGCAGGACAATTTATTGTTAGTTTATCTGTTCAATACAGAAATGGTTGCACCGTTCAATCATCTATTGTCGATACTGTTACAGTAATTGATATGCAACCTAATTTTATTCTTCAAAAAATAAGCGGTTGCAATCCAGCAAACTATAGTTTTACCAACATATCAAATTCTGTAGATGCACCTATAACATTATCTACTTGGCGTTTGGATAATGGTACACCTAAGTTCGGTGATGATGTAAGTTTTACTATTAATGGCATTGGAAATCACACGGTTAAGTTAGTAGTTGAAAATGGTTTTGGTTGTAAAGATTCTGTTTCTAAAAAAATTAATATTGTTCCTGTAAAAGCAGATTTTACCGTAAATAAAAATGATGTTTGTGCAGGAACAGAAATTAAATTTAATAATTCATCAACAGGAAATAATTTAAAATATTTATGGGATTTTGGTGACGGAACTACATCTTCAGATTTTGAACCTATCCATGTTTTTGCATCTGAAAGAAATTATACAATTAAGTTAAAAGTATCTGATGGTACTGGTTGTGAAGATAATATGGTGAAAAATTCATTTGTAAGAATAAAAAATTTACATGTCAATTTTACAGCATCACCAACCTTTAAAACTTGTCCAGACTTAATTTCAGATTTTCAATTGCAAGCACCACCAAATGCACAATTCAAAGATATTATTTGGGATTTTGGAAATGGTAATCAAAGTAACAGTAATAATACACGTCCTCAAAGTGTTTATACTCGTTCCGATTCTTTTGATGTTCAGCTAGTAGTTGTAGATACCAATAATTGCGTTGATACTGTTCGAAAAGAGAATTACATTATTGTTTCCGGACCACAAGGTAGTTTCTCTTTCACGCCAGATTCTGGTTGTTTGCCATTGCAAGTTCAATTTAATGCACAATTCAAAAATACTACAACAACTATTTGGGACTTCGGTAATGGCGACACACGCGAAGATCATTCTTTAGCAAACAATATCAATTTCACGTATTTGCGCGAAGGTGAATACACGCCAACTTTAATATTGAAAGATAATTTTGGTTGTACTATAAATTTAATTCCAACCAAAAAAGTAAATGTAGCTCGCATGTATTCTACGTTTGATCTTGATAAGTATAATATTTGCAATGGTGATGGTCAGTTTACTATTTTAGATTCTCTATACACATCACCAAATTCAAGCATCACTAAAAATTATTGGACTGTTACAGATTCTCTAAAGGTTGATACGTTAAATACGAAATCTTTTACACCACCACATCATGGTTTTTATAAGTTTGATTATTATGCAGAAAACACATTTGGTTGTAAAGTTCATCAAACTAAAACTGCAAGCGTATTTTCTAAACCTAATTTTGTTTCATCTGATGATAAAGTAATTTGCAAAGGTGAACAAATTCCATTAGATTTAAATACCAACGCAACAACTATTCAATGGTCACCAACCACTGGATTAAATAATTCTACTAGTTCATCTGTTATTGCAAAACCTAGCAGTACTACTGTTTATGCTGTCAAAGCATTTATAAATCCGATGTGTCCAATATATGATACTATCAAAGTAGATGTACGAACATCTCTAAATGCTAAAGCATATCCTGATACATTTATTTGTATTGGTGATACAGTGCAGTTGCATGCAGAAGGTGAAAGCACTTCATTGAATCAAACTACAATTGTTTGGCAGTCATCAACTACTTTATCTAATACTAAGATTCCGGATCCATTGGCTTTTCCAAAAAGCAAAACAACTTATTACGCTACGTTTAAAAACGGAACCTGCGTTATTCCAACTATTCCAGTTACGGTTGATGTGAAAAAATTACCATCTGTAAAAGCAGGCGATGAGCAAACAGTTATAAAAGGAATGGAAGTACAATTGACTTCAACTTCTCCAGATAATGTTACCTATGCTTGGAGCGAGAACTATTTTTTATCGTGTTTAGATTGCGCCAATACAACAGCAAAACCTGAGCAAGACACAACTTACAGAGTTACTGTAACCAATGAATTTGGCTGCACGGCAAGCGATGATCAACACGTAAGAATTATTGAAGATTGTAATGGCGATGCCGTATTTATTCCAAATACATTTACACCTAATGGTGATGGACAAAACGATATATTAAACGTTTACGGACCAGGTGTGCAAAGTGTAAAACAGTTCAGAATCTTCAATCGTTGGGGCGAGTTAGTCTTTGATACGCGTGATATGAATGTCGGTTGGGACGGAACTTATAAAAACGAAAAATTATTGCCTGCTGTGTTTGTATATTATGTAGATGTAGAATGTATTGATGGCAGACGAACTATTAAAAAAGGAAATATAACTTTAATAAGATAAAATATAAAGATGTAAATAATTCTAAACGATTAATACAACATACATGAAAACCCTAACAATTCTTGCAATAGTACTCTCTATTGGTATCAAAGCTTATGCACAAGACGAACACTCGTCACAGTTTTATGCAATACCATCAAAAATAAATCCTGCGTTTACTGGATTTTTTAATAACGATTATTTTGTCGCGGCATCTTATAGAACGCAGTGGAATACAGTTACGGTTCCATATCAAACGGTTGGCGCATCGATGGAAATGTCACTCATAAAAAATAAACATCCAAATTCATTTGTTGGTGTTGGTATAGAAATTATGCACGACCAAGCGGGTACCACTAACTTTCAAACCAATCAAATCAGCTTAAATTTATCGTATTTACAAGTGTTGGATGTAGAGCGAAATCATATCATCGGAATTGGTTTTCAAAATGGAATGATGATGAAAAGTTTTGATTTTTCAAAAGCTACTTTTGGCAATCAATTCAATGGTTACGATGGATTTAACCAAGGTATGAGCCCGAATGAAAATGGCTTAAACACCAAACAAATTGATTATAATGTGGGTATTGGCGGCGTGTATTCGTATGCACCAGCGGCACACAAAAATTTATACGCTGGCTTTTCTGCTTTTAATATCACACGACCAAATATTTCGTTTTATGATGGCACAGAAATCAGACAAAATGTGCGCTATGTAGCAACTGTTGGTGGCGAAGTTGAATTAAAAAATGGTTGGTCATTATTGCCATCTGCATTGTTTCAATCGCAAGGAAATAACAGAGAAATTGTATTTGGTACTTTTGCAAAATACAGTTTAATGAGAAATAGAAAAGAACGTTTGGCATTCAACGTAGGTGCGTGGTATCGTGTAAAAGACGCCATCATTCCAGCCATTAAATTAGAATATAAAAACATAAATGTTACCGCAAATTTCGACATCAATGTGTCAAAATTAACGAAAGTAAGCAAAGCCATTGGCAGCGCTGAAATTTCAATTTCCTATTCAGGAAATTTATTTAAGGAACATGTAAAACCGAACAAACCAGTGCATTGTCCGTCTTTTATTTTTTAAAAGACATTCAGTGCTTGCCTTTAGTGTTATGTATGTAAGTCAATGCGAAAGATTTTTCCGAAGAGTAAGCTTCGGAAAAATCTATTTTTTTTATTATTGATGTCATGTTGAACGAAGTGAAACATCTTTTGTATAGCAAAGCACTTGTGTAAGAATAATACTAAACGAACTACATTTCACTATTTGTGATGCTGTCAGACTGAGCTTGTCATTGTCAGACTGAGCTTGTCGAAGTCCTAGCCAATGGCTTAAAATACTCATCATGTTCCACCAAAAATGCTTCCATTTTTTGTCGAACAATCAACTTCAATTTCTCTAAATTTTCAATCGTATAACCATCAGTTGAAATTGCTGGCAAATGCGTAACTTCTAAAATCCCTGGTTGCAACAGCAGCGTATCTACTTTATTTAGCTTTCGCAAATTTGTCAGCATCACAGGTAAAATAGGCACTTTCGCATCAATAGCTAACTCAAACGCGCCATCAAAAAATGGCAACAACGGTTCTTTGGTTCGGTTGCGTGTTCCTTCAGGAAATAAAAAAATAGAAATTCCTTGTTTCAAATCACTCAACATGCGCACTTTGCTGGCGTGGCGCGCTTCTTTGCTGCTTCTGTCAACAGGTAAACACATCAAACTAAATAATT
>CALLKF010000101.1 GCA_938008535.1 uncultured Saprospirales bacterium
TTTCCCTACACGACGCTCTTCCGATCTTAATTTTTAACAGTTTAATTTTTTAAAATTACTTCATTAGCTTTCTTTTCTTTTTTCGGAAACACTCAAACATCAACAAATATATCATCAATAATGCGATGGATAAAATAGACAGCAAGTCTATATCATATTTTTTAAACAGCTTCAACAGTTGATTCAGTTAATAGTTTTGCTAAATTATATGCCTGCACACGGATTTCAGGTATAGCAGTCGATTCAAATAAAATGCCTTTCAAGCCATTTCCAATTGTGTAAAATTCTGGAAGCACCTGATTTTTGTTATCGAGTAATCTGCCGTCAGCTAATGCATTAAAACCGAATCCTAATTCATCTACACATAACCATCCTTTTTCGAACAAATTTTTAAATAAAATAGAATCTGTACATAATGGATTTAATTGTGGACCTGTACAGTTTATAATTTTTTGTACCTGTATTTGAAGTATCTCTTGGCTATGCCTTTCTTTGTACGAGACTGTAAAACCTTTTTCTGTTATTTCAATTTCTTGGATTCTTCCTGCTACAATTTGTAATTGTCGTTTATCTTTTAATAAATGTATAATATCAGCGCAAATAATAGGAATTCTGTGACGAACTACTGTCCATAATGAACCTAAATTTCTTAAAAATCGTTTTTTTTCTTTTAAA
The DNA here is from genome assembly GCA_938008535.1 of uncultured Saprospirales bacterium. GTDB lineage: Bacteria > Bacteroidota > Bacteroidia > Chitinophagales > JADIYW01 > JADJSS01. The sequence goes on from CALLKF010000101.1 coordinate 676, forward strand.
GAAATTCGATTCCAAATTATAGGTAATGAAGGTCTAAATGAATCTACTACTACTCGCCAATCAATACCAGATTTTATGCCAATGTCAATATGTTTTCTAGTAATACTAAATAAATCTAATGCATTGGGTGCATCCAATAATTCTTGCGTATAATCGGTATATTTTTGATGGCGACTACATGGATTATGTGTAAATGGTAAATATCCGTTTCTTGAAATACAGATAATTTTTCCTTTATGAATTTGGTGATAAAAGTCTAAAATTTTATCTACCATTGTCAAGCCAGTTCCAATAATCAATACATCGTCAGTTCTTTTTAGATTATCATTTAGTTGATTAGACCATGGATCTCTGCAATAATTTTCACTATTTACATAATCCATGTTGTTCAGTTTCAAATCAGAAGGCAAAAAATTTCCGGTAGCCAAAACAATATGGTTGCTGTTAATTTTTTTATGGTTTTGCAACGATAAAATATAGCCATCGTTTTCTATATCAATATTTATATCGGTTACTTCTGCTTGTATTAAATCAATAGAAATGGAAATATTATTTCTTAAGTGTAGAAAAAGTTGATCTTTAATATAATCACCAAAAATTTTTCGCGGCACATAATCATGTTCAGTGTAAGCGTATCCTTTTTTCAATAACCATTCAAAAAAATCATTTGCATAATCATGATAAATACCCATAGAATTGGCAGGAACATTTAATAAATGATAATCTTTATTTGTAGAATATGCTGTACCGATTCCAAATTCACCAGTTTTTTCAATCCATTTAACAGCAATAGGTGCATTAGCATGATGCTTTAGAATATTAATTAAAATTATTGCACCTGATGCGCCACCACCAATGATTGTTATCGTTTTCATGTGTTTTATGTTATTTACTATTTATTGAGCACATGGATATTTCAAGTAAAAATGTGTCTTCTAAAAAAAAGATGCAGTACTAGCGGTTACTGCATCTTGATTGTTAACACATATGAAAAATGAAACTAAATCAACCCGCTAGTTTTTGAAATTTATGATAAATTGGTGTTTTGCTAAATTCGTCTTTTGGCTCGTATGCACCAGTAATTAATGGTACATAAATCACACGTCTTCTACTAAGTTCACCAAAGTGCGGTGATGCAGCTACTCTATGCCAAATTCGACCATCATGCAACACCAAATCTCCTTTTTTTGCTCTAATCAACACTTCATTTTTATCATCTTGATTGTTTAAAAAATATGCTTTTTTGAATAATGTAGAAAACAAACCTTGTTTATGCGTGCCTGGCAAAACACGCAAACCACCATTATGCTCTGCAGAATCATCCAAGTACAGACCTATGTTTATAAACTGTTCAATTTTTTTTCCATAAAAAATATCTCGCGCGCTATCTGTATGCCAACCTAATTGCTTGTAGTTGCTATTCGGCACATTTATATAATGATTAAGCACTACACCATCTTTTTCATTTTCGCCAATTCGAGCACCGTTTGCCAATAATACGTTTAATGCATTAAGTTGAGGATGACGAATAAATGCTTGTATTTCTTTGCTGAATTTATTAGCAAATGCAAATCGTTGAACAATCTTGTTTCCATGCTCATCAACACCATATTTTATTGGAATTCCGTTTATTGTTTTCACTTGATTTCGAATCCACTCGTTTTGAACTTGTTCTGAAGAAGCAATAATTGCATCTACTTGTTCTTCTGGCAAAAACCCTTCAAAGTGCAGAAATCCGTGCGTATTAAAATAATCAATTTGCTCTTGTGTTAAAGCGTATCCTAATTCAAATTTTTTTATTTCGATGTTTTTCATTTTTATTTTTTTAGATAAGTTGATAAATTTTTAATTGTCATTTATTACTTATCTACAACATCGAAATTCTATTATCGCATTTCTCTTTATTCTTTTTATGTAGATGATTTGATTCATTATTGATATTTGTAAAGCAAATGTAGTATTATTTTTTTAAAAGTCTATATAGTTGATAGACTTTTAGTATTATTTATAATTTCTTAACACTGGCTTGTGCATATTGTTTTGAATGTCTAATACAGATCGAATTAATAAAAAAGCAATACAGGAAACTTTCAATTTCCTAACAGTAACATAGATTTTATCTACATGATTTGTTTTTGCTAAATAATTTTCTCAACTTCATTTTCTGATTTAAAACTTATTACTTATCACTTTTAACTAATAACTAATACATGCAAGTAGATGTAATTTTAGGGCTTCAATGGGGCGACGAAGGCAAAGGAAAAATCGTAGATTATTTAGCTGACAAATATGACATTATTGCACGTTTTCAAGGCGGTCCAAATGCTGGACATACCTTAGTCATCAATGGGAAAAAACATGTATTGCATACTATTCCTTCTGGTATTTTTCGCGAAGGAAAAATAAATTACATTGGAAATGGTGTAGTAATTGATCCAGTTACCTTAATGAAAGAAATAGAAAATCTGGAAAAAGATGGTGCTGATGTATTAGGTAGATTAGTTATTTCAAAACGCGCCAATCTAATTTTACCAACGCATAAGATTTTAGATGCAGCTTCTGAATCTTCCAAAGGAACCTCTAAAATTGGATCTACACTAAAAGGAATTGGACCAACATATATGGACAAAACAGGACGAAATGGTTTACGTATTGGCGATATTTTAGAAGATGATTTTATCGTAAAATATGAACTTTTAAAAAGTAAACATTTGCAATTATTGCAAATCTACAATTACACTTTTGAACTCGATGAATTGGAAGTACAATGGTTTGATGCCATTGAAAAATTAAAAGCATACAAACAGGTTGATGCTGTTTATTATATTAATGAAGCATTAAAAAAAGGTAAAAAAATATTGGCTGAAGGCGCACAAGGTTCTATGTTGGATATTGATTTCGGCACCTATCCTTTCGTCACTTCATCTAATACCATTTCTGCAGCAGTTTGCACTGGCTTAGGTATTTCACCAAAACAAATTGGAGAAGTAATTGGCATCACCAAAGCATATTGCACACGCGTTGGTGGTGGACCATTTCCTACGGAATTAGATGATGCAATTGGTGAAAAACTACGACAAGTTGGTGGTGAATTTGGTGCCACAACTGGAAGACCGCGTCGTTGTGGTTGGATAGATTTACCTGCATTAAATTATACGTGTTTGATAAATGGTGTTACAAAAATTGTAATTACCAAAGCCGATATTTTAAATTCATTTGAAAAATTTGGTGTTTGCACACACTACAAATACGACAATAAAGAAACGAAAGATTTACCTTATGATATGGTAAATAAAAATATTCAGCCAACAACAATCACCTTTAAAAGTTGGGGCAACATTGATGCAACAAAACCATTGCCTGTAGAATTAAAAGAATACGTTGATTATTTGGAAAAATACCTTAATGTACCAGTTTCTATGGTTTCTAACGGACCAGGCCGTGAAGAATTGATTGATATGGAAAATGGAAAATTGTTAGCGTAAAATCATTATCTTTCTATTTAAATTTGAAGTGTTCGGTTTCGAAAAAGCGAAAATTTAATGCGCAATTTTTATCCATTTCCAGTAGAAAATATTGAAACGTTCAAACTTCAATTATTAGAAATTTCTAATGCAGTAAAACATTTCTGTTATTTAGATTCTAATAATTATCCAAACTATCCGTATTCAACTTTTGGTTCTTTGTTTGCTATTGATGCTATTGATGTGATTTCTGTGAATACAAATTGCTTAGAACAGTTTGAGAAATTTCAACAAAAATACAACGATTGGATGTTTGGTTTTTTAAATTATGATTTGAAAAATGAACTTGAATCTTCTTTAATATCTAACAATATTGATAACATACAAAATCCTTTGCTGCATTTTTTTGTACCTAAATATATCTTAAAGATTGAAAATGACAAAGTTGAAATTGGTGTTTTGAGTGAAAGTGAGAATGAAAGTGAAAGTCTTTTAATTGAATTCAAAAATCTTCTACAAAATAAAACTATAGAATCTCAAATCATAAATCATAAATCTGAAATTCTACATCGGATTTCAAAACAAGATTACATCAATACTATACAAAAAATCAAGCAACACATTCAACTTGGCGACATTTATGAATTAAATTTTTGTCAGGAATTTTATGTTGAAAATGCTGAAATAAATCCTGTTGCTGTTTTTAAAAAATTAAACGAAATTTCGAAAGCACCTTTTACTTCTTTCTTTAAAAATGAACAAAACTATTTGCTATGTGCTTCGCCTGAACGATTTTTAAAACGACAAAACAATACGCTAATTTCTCAGCCAATTAAAGGAACTCGCAAAAGAAATAAAGATAAAAAAGAAGATAATTTATTGAAGCAACAATTATTTTTTGATGAAAAAGAACGCAGTGAAAATGTAATGATTGTTGATTTAGTTAGAAATGATTTCTCAAAAATTGCTATTAAAAATTCTGTTGAAGTAGATGAATTATTTGGAATTTATTCTTTTGAGCAAGTACATCAAATGATTTCAACGGTTTCATGTAAGATAGAAAATCCATTATCTTTTTCTGATATAATAAAAGCAGTTTTTCCGATGGGTTCGATGACTGGTGCGCCAAAAATTGCAGCTATGCAATTAATAGAAATGTATGAACCAACGAAACGTGGTTTATTTTCAGGTGCAGTTGGCTACATCACACCAAAAGGAAATTTTGATTTCAATGTTGTGATACGAAGTATTTTATATAATTCCACCAATAACTACATTTCCATTCAAACTGGTAGCGCCATTACTATAGACTGCGATGCCGAAAAAGAATACGAAGAATGCTTACTCAAAGCAAAGGCGATGATTGAAGTAATATCGTAAATTACCGTTTACTCATTCATATTGCCGTTTACTCATTCAAATTGGTTATAGAATTAAAATTTATTCATTTTTATACTCGAAAAATGGCGTATGCTGAAAAGCCAAATCAGAGTAAGCAAAGTAAAACTATAAATTATGAAAAATTTAATGAAACCGTTTTTAGCACTATTGGTAGCAATTACCATGCTGTCTGCATGTAAAAAGGATGTACAAAGAAACAACTCTTCAAATGTACCATCTGAATTTCTAGGAAGAACAACTGACATTCAAGACGAAATTGCATTGACTAGTAGAAATGTTAGTATTTCCGTTTGGGACCATGGAACAATTGATGGTGATATTGTTTCTGTTTATGTAAATGGAAGAAAAGTAGTTGACGAAGTAACGTTAGATGGTCCAGACAATAAGTTTGTAGTGAATACAACTCTAGACTTTAATGGATACAACTACATATTACTACACGCACACAATGAAGGTAGTATTTCACCAAATACTGCATCATTAGAAATTAATGACGGAACATCACATACTGTGTCATTAGAATCAGATTTATTGACAAGTGGTGTAGCTGAGCTTATTGTAAACTAAACAATTTAACTTTCAATTTTTAAAACAAAACGTCAGCAATTGCTGACGTTTTGTTTTTATATAAATCTCATGATACATTTTATTGTTTTTTAGTATCAACATCCTTTATAAATTTTATTAAACCTTTAAAATACGTTTGCTGGTCATCGTACATGCACATGTGGCTGCCGTTCGCGCAATACAAATAAGTGCCATTTGGAAACTGAGTTGACATCCATTTCATGTGTTCAGGATCCATTGAATCATATTTTGCGCCAATAGTAAGCGTTGGTGTTGTTATGTTTTTCAATAAATCTTTTACATTCCAATTTGCTAGATTTCCTGCAATTCCAAACTCGCTGGGTCCTTGCATTTGCGTATAAATAACATTATTTAAATGTTTAAATGTGCGTTTTACTGGATCTGGCCAATTAATTTCAGGAAAACGACAAATATGTTTTTCATAAAAATTTGGTGTTAATAAACGCATATAGGTTGGATTAGAAAAATCTTTCTTTGCTTCTATTGCTCTAATTGTATCTAATACATTTTTATCCATTTGTTTGGACAAAACATCTTCAGCATATTTTCCATATTCAGGTGCACTCGACATCATATCAGAAATAATTAAACCTTTCAAATTCTGCTGATATTTCAGTGCATACTGCATTGCCAAAATGCCGCCCCAAGAATGACCTAATAAATAGAAGTTATTTTTGTCTAAATTCAATGCCTTGCGCACTTGTTCTACTTCTTCTACAAATCTATCCAACTGCCAAAGAGAAGTATCAGTTGGCTGATCGGAATAATAAGAACCGAGTTGATCGTAATAATAAAACTCAATATTTTCTTGCGGAAAGAAATTTTCAAAACATTCAAAATATTCGTGCGTGCATGCTGGTCCACCATGCAACAACAACACTTTTATAGTTGGATTATTACCAATACGTTTTGTCCAAACGTTGAATTTTCCAATTGGTGTTTCAATTGGAATAAGTTTGATATTTCCTGTTTGTATTTCTGAAGTTGTATCAGTAATTGGTTTTTCTGATTTTTGCTGACAAGAAGAAAACAAACTGCATATTATTAATAAAGAAAATAGACGTTGCATAATTTTATTTTATGCAGTAAATATAACTCATCTAAATAAAAAAACTTGATAAGTTTTTTAAAACCTATCAAGTCTAATATCTATTAATCTTGTCTCTTTAAATCTATTAATGATGATGTCCACCTGGTCCATGAACGTGTCCATGTTCTAATTCTTCTGCAGTTGCAGCACGCACATCAACAATAGTTACAGAAAAATTCAAATCTTTTCCAGCCAATGGATGATTGAAATCCATCACAACAATTTCGTCCGTTACTTCACGAACTAAACCTTGAAACTGATGTCCATTTTGGTCCATCATTGGTAAGACACTACCTGGACGCACCATATTAGTGTCAATATTTCCGTCTTTATCTTTGAAAGAATCGATTGGAATTTGCGCCAAATTTTCTTCGCTGTGCAAGCCATAACCATTTTCTGCTTTTATAGAAAACTCAACGCTCTCGCCAACTGTTTTGCCTGCTACATTGCTTTCAAATTCAGGCAATAACATACCAGAACCTTGTATAAATACTAGAGGATTTTCAGGTGCAGATTTATCAGCTGTAACCAACTGGCCATTATCGTCTACTTTTAATTCGTAGTGAACACTCACTACCATGTTTTTCATTACTAATAACATATATTGTTTTTTAAATTCCGCACAAGGTAGGCAAATAAATAAATAGATTGGCTGGTTTTTAGTAGTTTTTTAAACGATTCTAGCTTTATTGATATAAGACAAACGCAGTTCTTAACCTTGAATTTGCATTTATATCGAAGTAAATTAAAATCAAATAGGTTTTAATTCAGAAATACTTAATATGACTGTAACGCTTGATTAATGCAACAGATGTAATTTTGTATTGTAATTAAAACAATACTAAAATGGATTCAACACAAAAATTTCAACAAGCATTTGATACTTTATTAAAAGATTTTAATGCAAAAGTAGAAGAAGTAAAATCAAACATTCAGAATTTGACTGCTGATGTAAAAGTACAAGTAGAAGGACAAAAAGAAAACTTACAAGAGTACGGCGAAAAAATTAAAGGAAGAATTAATCAGATTGTAGATGTTGACAAAGTACGTTCAAGTGTATTAGCTGAAGCTGAAAACTTAGTTGATGAAGCAAAAGTGAAAATTGAAAAACTTTTTCAATTCGTAAATGAGCAAGTAAACCAAGGTGAGAAAAAAGCAAAATCTGCTGCTGCTGATTTTTCTAAAAAAGCTGAAAAATTTACGAATGAAATTGAAAAAGATGTTGTGAAAGCAACTAAAGATTTTCAAAAAAACGTAGAAAAAACTACTAATAAGTTTGAAAAAAACTTTAATAAAGTAGAGAAAAAAGTAGAAAGCAAAGTGAATAAAGTAGTAAAAAATGTGGAATCAACTGTAGCAAAAGCATCTAAAGATGTAAAGGCAAAAGCTGCAACTGCAACAAAAACTGTAAAAGAAACTGCTGCAAAAGCAACAACGGTAGCAAAGAAAACAACAGCTCCAGCTAAGAAAGCTGCTGTTGCTGCTAAAAAAGCTGCTGCTCCAACAAAGAAAGCTGCAACTAACACTGTAAAAAAAGCATCTAAGTAATTAGATTAACAATAGAATGGATTTTATTTGGTTAGTAAAATCTGGGCGCGCCTTCGGCGCGCCCTTTTTATTTTCAAAGTTTTAAAAAAATAAATTTATTTATTTTTTCTGATCCCAAGTTTCAATAAATTTTATCAAAACTTTTTTCATGGCACTAAGTGCTTCTGGATTAATAGCTTCTACTTTGTCTAATCTCGTGTGATAAATTGGATCTAGTTTTTCTGAATCCATTCCTATTACGGTAACCACAGGTAAACCAGCAAGATGAAAAGATGTTCCATCAGATGCACCAACATGCAGTGCTAATTTTTTGTAAGCTACGTTGGTTGCAATAAATGCATCTTCAACTAGTTTAATATATTTTTTTTCATAGTACACTAAGGTATTTGTCTCAGATGTGGCAATAGTAAGATGTTCAGTATCTTTTATAGAATCTAAATTAAATAGAAATGCATTTTCAGCCAACAATTGTTGTTTATGAGTTTGTGCGTAAGCATGCGACCCACGCAAAGCTGCTTCTTCTGAGCCAAAACTGATTAATCGTAATCTAGTATTTGTTAATCTGTTAGATGAAAAAACTTTTGCCATTTCAACAGCCATCGCAACACCAGTTAAATTATCTGAAGCACCATCTACCACATCAGTACCATGCATATCAAAAAACACAATTAGTATTGGTGTGGCAACTAAAAACAACCACCAAATGTAACCAAACCATGTTGCAGTAATAATTAATGAAAGCAAAGCATAAATTCCTAATAAGGCAATTTGTACACCAGCAATTACAGATAAAACCGCACCTGTCTGTTTCAATTTATACCACCATTTAAATTCTTTCACGCTATCAATATGTCCAGCAACGATGACAGTAGAAGTGGCAGTTTCAGTTGGTTCAATATCGCCGATTACATTCCACGATGGTACTTTTTTAAATAAAAAATCAAGCCAATGACGATACGTTACAAAATGGCCAAGAAATAAAATAGAATTTAAAATACCTAAAAATGCTGCAAGTTGAATATTGAATTTTAAAAGAACCAACACTAATACATAAACTATACAAAAAATTTTTAGCGATTGAAAGTGCGATTCTAAAGGTGATTGAAATTCTTCCACAACTACTTTGTCACAATATTTTTTTAGAATTGATGCAGTATATTCTTGTGCATCTTTTTCTTGCTGACTACCGAAGTATCGACCGCCAAAACGAGCAATAATATCTTGAATATAATCTATCATGTGTAGGAATTTAATGGTAATATAAGGATTAATATTTATATCTAATGTTCAGTTCTTTCTTAATGCAGAATAAATGACCTATAATATTTTTAACAATTTTCTTATTTTTGAAAATACAAAAAACAGCATGGTAAATGCATTTATAAAAACATCTGTTAATGCATGGAAAGACTTATGGACTAAGAAGTACTTCAAAGCTACTTTTTTTCTAACCATTATTTTATTTTCTGCTACTATTCATTACTCGTGCTATTTTATTGCAATTTGGGAAAGCAGAGAAGGAATTCAATTAAATGATTTTATACTTAATAAGATTCCACCTAAACAATTATCACCGTATATCTTTTTTATTATACATTCCTCTTTAGTAATAACATTATTACTAAATACAGCACAACCAAAACAATTACTAAAGGCGCTTCAAGCATATGCTTTAGTTTTAGCATTTCGGACGATTTCTATTTTCCTATTACCGTTGGAAGAACCAAATGGATTAATCTATTTACAAGACCCAATTACAGGCTTCTTCTTAAACTCAGGCATAATTGTAAAAAAAGATTTATTCTTTTCTGGACATATTTCTGCGATCTGCCTATTTTATTATTATACAGAGAATAAGATATGGAAGTATTATTTAAGCATTGCAATTCCTATTTTGGCAATTTTGATATTGTGGCAACATGTGCATTATACGATAGATATCACGGCTGCTCCATTTTTTACATATTTAGGATGCAAATTAATTGATAAAATAAATGAAACATGGAAATTCGGCTTGGATAAACTTTTTCCTTAATTTAAATGATTATAATCATATTGCAGATGCTTCATTTTTTAGTTTAGCTTGATTGAGTTCCATTTGCAAAATACAATCATAAGTTGCTGTTCTTAATGCAAATTCTCTAGGATCATTGGCAATATGTGTTCCCATCTTATTCATCACATATGCAAATGCAACTTTTTTTTCAGGATCGGCAAAACCACCAGATCCGCCAGCACCAAAAGAACCATAACTTCTGTAATTAATTCCAAAATTTTGATATTCAGATGGCTT
>CALLKF010000102.1 GCA_938008535.1 uncultured Saprospirales bacterium
TTTTCTAAAATTCTTACTATATCTTCTCTACAATCAAACTCATCGTGTATTTCAATTGCGATACATTTTGTCTTTTCTAAAAAAGAAACATCTGCATTTTCGCTAGTGAAAATTTCCTTCTCAGAGCCTTCAATATCAATTTTTAAAATATCAAACATTAAAAGCAATGTTTCAGCCAAGTATAAAATATCCAGACATTTTACAAACAGATTCAAAAATTATCATAACTACAGAACCTTTTTTCAGAGAAAAAATTAAAAACCTGAATAACAGAAAAATTAAACGCATTCTAAATTATCCTGAAGGTTTAGAAAATTATATAGGTAAACATTTTTTAAATGCTATTGCCAATCGATTCGATCCCCACAGTATCTATTTTACACCAAGTGAAAAATATGATTTTATTTCAATGATTTCTAAAGATGGAATGTCATTTGGATTTTATATTGACGAAAATAAAAATGGTGAATTTGAAATTTCTGACTTAATTCCTGGTGGAAACGCATGGAAAACAAACCAGCTTAACACTGGTGATGTTTTAGTTGCTTTGAAATTTGGAAACAACAACACAGTTGATTTAGCATTTGTAGATGATGAAGAAATGGAAGATATTTTCAATTCTAATAACGAATCATCAACCTTAGCATTAACGGTAAGAAAACCAAATGGTCAAATAAAAACGGTATCACTTTATAAAGAAAAAACAGAACAAGAAGACAATATTGTGAGAAGTTATATTTTAAACGGCACCAAAAAAATAGGATATATTTCGCTTCCAAGTTTTTATGATGAAAGAGGAAATAAAAATCCATTAGGATGTGGTAATGATGTAGCTAAAGAAATTTCTAAATTGCAAGAAGAAAAAATTGAAGGATTGATTTTAGATATAAGATTTAATGGTGGTGGCTCGATGAAAGAAGCGTTAAATTTAGCAGGTATCTTTATCAATGAAGGTCCGCTTTGTGTTGTAAAAGACAAAGACAATAAAATAACAACACTAAAAGACATGAATCGTGGAACTGCTTATGATGGTCCGTTAGTAGTAATGGTAAATGGACAAAGTGCTTCTGCATCTGAAATGGTTTCTGCTACGTTGCAAGATTACAACAGAGCAGTTATTGTTGGAAATACTACGTTTGGAAAAGGCACTGCACAAATTACTGCACCACTAGATGCAAATTTTAGTATGGAAACTATGACAGGAAACGAAAAATCCGATATTGGTTATTTAAACATCACTATGCGGAAATTTTATCGAGTTTCAACATTTAGTCATCAGAATAAAGGAATTAAACCTGATATTTTGTTGCCTGATTTTTCTTTATTTTCTAATGAAAAAGAATCGACACAAAAATATGCGTTGGCATTTGATACCGTAGTTAAAAATATTTATTTTACTGCGCTTCCTTCGTTGCCAATTGATGCTTTATCATCTAAATGCAAACAACGAATTGTCAACAATAATTTATTTAAAGAAGTGAAATCACTCAACGATTCTTTGCAAAAGATACAAAAAGAAACATCTACAATTTCACTCAATATTGAAAATTACAGACAATTAAAAAAGCGTTATGCTTCTTTT
>CALLKF010000103.1 GCA_938008535.1 uncultured Saprospirales bacterium
CTTAAAAAACCTACCCTATTTTTTCTTTAAATTTTGAATTTAATTTCAACATCCTTTGACTTACATCAATAAATAGACTTTTGCTATTGACAAATCAAAAAAGGTTTATTAACTTTACATTAACGTAAATTACCCTTTTATGAAAACCCTATCCCTAACAACAATTATGTTGTGCTTATGCGCAACCCATCTCTTTGGTCAAAGCTGCAATTTAAGTGACTTCTTAAAACTACGCTTATCAGACAAAGAAACAGTTAACAGTGCTTTATTAGCATGTAACCTTACACCATACGATGCCGACGACTTTGGCAGAAACAAAGTTCAGGTAACCTACAAAAACAATGATGATTTAAAAACTGCTCAATTCTATCAATGGGTTGATTTCGTTTATGCTGGAAATGGAAAAGCATCTGGTACTAACCGAATTTCATTTCAAACACAAAACCAAACTTTGGTAACAAATTACTTAAAAGAAATGCAAGCACTTGGCTTTAAATATGTACGCAAAAAAATTGTGGACAGACAAATCTACGAAGTGTATGCAAACAACACTCACACCATTGATGTTATAACATCACAAAGCAGATATGCTTATGAAGGTGGTGTTTATGTAAATTTTGCAATTTATGACACCAATGAATATGAAACAGTTTTCTTAGATGAAAATCAAAAATATACTATTCAAACAGAAAACAACAATGCTTACGCTAATTTTAGCGCAGGTATTGGCGAATAGTAGCTTTGTTTATTTTGTTCGACAAAAGTCCTGAATTAATTTCAGGACTTTTTTTATAATAATAACTGTATTTTTAGTTATTATTATGCAGCACAACTATTATGTTTACAGAAAATAAATCTTTCAAATTATTTTTAGCAGGAATCGTTTTTGCTGTATTCATTTATATACTCAATCCAATTCATTTCGAAACAAAAGCCAATACTGTTTTAGCAATTGCCTGCTTAATGGTTTTCTTATGGATTTCTGAAGCATTACCAATGGCTACAACTGCTATGCTTCCAATTATTTTATTTCCATTATTCAATATTTTACCAATAAAAGATACTGCAAAATCTTACGGAGATCCAATTATATTTTTATTTATGGGTGGCTTTTTTTTAGGATTAGCCATTGAGAAATGGAATTTACACAAACGAATTGCACTCAATATTATATATAAAACAGGCACCAACGGAAATAAAATTATACTTGGATTTATTTTAGCAACTGGAAGTTTAAGTATGTGGCTAAGCAACACTGCAACTACTATGATGTTGTTTCCAATTGCAATGTCTGTTATTCATGTAATGCAAGAGAACAATAAAAATGGCAACATCAAAAATTTTTCAATAACGTTAATGTTGGCAATAGCATATGCATCTAATTTAGGTGGCATTGCAACCATCATCGGTACACCACCAAATGTTGCTTATGTTGGTTTTATTAAGGAGCATTTAGCAATCGAAATTCCATTTGTGAAATGGATGTTGTTATGCATGCCTTTGTCAATCGTTTTATTAATGACTTTATATTTTGTAATGGTAAAAAGCATGTATCCAAATAAAATAAAATCAGATATAAAAACTGAAAATTATATTTATGAAGAAGTTAAAAAGTTAGGTAAAATTAGTGTTCCAGAAAAAAGAGTTTTATTGATTTTTATACTTACTGCTTTGCTTTGGATTTTTCAATCACTCATAAATAAATTAATACCTATTAAATTAGATGATACTATTGTGGCAATGATTTGTGCTATTTTATTATTCATCATTCCATCAGGAAATGAAAATCAAGAAATTTTAAAATGGAAAGACACACATGCAATGCCTTGGGGAATTTTGATACTATTTGGTGGTGGCTTAGCATTAGCAAAAGGACTGGAAACAGTTGGAATTATTCAATTACTTGGAAATTCTGTTGCAGCAATTGCACCGCAAAATATTTTCTTATTGATCTTATTAGTTACCACCATTTCTGTTTTTATAAGCGAATTACTGAGCAATGTTGCACAAGTAATTATTTTCGCACCAGTTGTTACAAGCATAGCTATTTCAATGCATGTTCATCCATTATTATTAGGCATTCCAATGACCTTAGGTGCTAGTTGCGCTGGTATGTTGCCAATGGGAACACCACCAAATGCCATTGCATTTTCAAGTGGAAAAATTGAATTAAAAGATATGCTAAAAACTGGTTTTGTGATGAATATTATTAGTATTTTATTAATCACCATTTTCTGTTATTTTATGTTGCCATTATTAGGTTTGATAAAATAATTAAGGTGCTGGATTTGGAAAATCTAAATGTATTTTTTGAATTTCTTTCAATACTTCATCTGACAATACAATATCAATACTATCAATATTTTCCTTTAGCTGCGTCATCTTTGTTGCGCCAATAATATTTGCTGTTAAGAAGTTTCTGGTATTAACATAAGCCAATGTCATTTGCGATAAACTCAATCCATTTTCTTTTGCTAATGTTGCATATCTTTCCACAGCATGCATTGTGTTTGGATGCGCATACCGAGTAAAATAATTTGGCCACAACGTAAATCTTGCACCGTTAGGTCGTTTTCCTGATAAATATTTTTCTGTCAACAAACCACCAGCCAATGGCGAATATGCTAATAAACCAACATTTTCACGAATTCCCATTTCTGCTAAACCAATTTCATAGGTTCTGTTTACTAAATTATATGGATTTTGTATGGTAGAAATTTTGGGTAAATTATATTTTTCTGCAGTTGCTAAATATTGCATCGTGCCCCAAGGTGTCTCGTTAGAAATACCGATATAGCGAATTTTTCCTTCTTTAATAAAATCTTGTAAAACAGTAAGTGTTTCCACAAAATCAGTAACTGCATCATCAGAAACATGCTGATAACCTAAAGCACCAAAATAATTGGTAGGTCGCTCTGGCCAGTGCAATTGATACAAATCGATATAATCTGTTTGTAAACGCTGTAAACTGTTATGCAACGTTATAGTCATATTTTCTCTGTTGAATTTACGACCTGCACCAATATGTGCTAGATTGGCACTTGGTCCACAAACCTTTGAAGCCAAAATAATATCTTCTCTTTTATTTCTGTCCTTCAACCATGTTCCAATAATTTTTTCGGTTGAACCTTTAGTTTCTGCCTTTGATGGAACAGAATACATTTCTGCAGTATCTAAAAAATTAATTCCACGTTCATTTACTGCATAATTCAGTTGCTCGTGACCTTCAGCTTCTGAATTTTGTTCACCAAAAGTCATAGTGCCTAAGCATATTTTTGAAACGTTGATGTCGGAATTGGGTAATAAATTGTACTGCATTTTTTTTAAATTAATAGTTGATTTTTTAGAATACAAATAACGTAAACTACTCTTGTTTAACTGAAATAAGGTGAAATAGTTTAAGAATTATTTTCTTTATGTAAAGTACCAAAAAACACATCAAAAATTGGATACGAAATATTGAAATTTTTGGAGTTCATTAATTGAGGATTGTGGTGCGTTTGATGTAATTTTTTAAGTGATTTTATAATTGGTAATTTAGAAATAAAATGTTCATCTGGCAAATGATAGGCTAAATGCAAATATTCATAATTTAAATAATATACGAATACAGTTGCTGCAAATATAAGTGCTGCATTCATCGACCAAAAATAATAAAAGAGCAAACTAACTGGCACAACAAATACAAAGCAGAAAAAAATAATTAAAACAGGTGGAAATAAAATCATCTTAAAATCTTGTACTGAATCGCATTGCATTTGTTGATTGGTAAAAAATTGATGATGTTGTAAGGTATGTCGTTTAAAAACTTTATCCAACATTTTTTTACGATTATGCATCGGTCCTTTATGTCCAAAATATTCTGCTAAGTTGATGTATAAAAATGAAATTGGAATAATTAAAATCTCTTTCCATGTTGGTTGATGAATGAAATAAATGCAAGTGCCAATTAATGCTAAACACCAAATAGTAGTAAATGCAAAATGCAATTTTCCTGAATAATCCTCACTCACTTCAGTAGTTCTGTATTCGTTTCTAAATTGTTCTGTATTTTTTTGCATCAGAATAAAGTTAATAAAAAACCTGTCGAATTATGAATAATTGACAGGTTTAAAGTTATTTATTTTGAGAGATTTATTCTTCACTCATAATACTTGCAGTTGTAAATTCTCTATTTAAACGTGCAATGTTTTCTAATGATATTTCTTTTGGACATTCTGCTTCACAAGCGCCAGTGTTGGTGCAACTTCCAAAACCTTCTTTATCCATTTGTGCTACCATGTCTAACACGCGTTTTTGTGCTTCTGGTTTGCCTTGTGGTAACAATGCTAATTGCGAAACTTTTGCAGAAACAAACAACATCGCCGATGCATTTTTGCAAGCAGCTACACAAGCGCCACAACCAATACAAGCTGCTGCTGCAAATGCTTTGTCTGCGTCGTCTTTAGGTATTGGAATAGCGTTAGCATCTACTGCGTTGCCTGTATTTACAGATATGTAACCACCAGCTTGTATAATTCTATCGAACGCAGAACGATCAACAACTAAATCTCTGATTACCGGAAATGCTTTTGCACGCCAAGGTTCAATAACAATGGTGTCACCGTCTTTGAACGCACGCATGTGCAATTGGCAAGTAGTAGTGCCAGCCCAAGGTCCATGCGGACGACCGTTGATATACATAGAGCACATACCGCAAATGCCTTCGCGGCAATCGTGGTCAAATGCAATTGGTTCATCTTTTCCATCAGCTACTAATTTTTCGTTTAAAACGTCAATCATTTCTAAGAATGACATTTCTGATGAAATTCCGCTTACTTTATAATCAACTAAGCTGCCTTTGTCGTTTTTATTTTTTTGTCTCCAAACTTTTAAGTTGAGATTCATGTTGTAATGTTCCATATCTTAATTTGACAATTTGGTAATTAGCTAATTAGCTAATTGTGTAATTAACTAATATTATTTATAACTTCTCGCTGCGATTTTGATATTTTCGTAAATCAATTCTTCTTTATTAAGTTGCCAATTGCTTTCACCTTTAAATTCCCAAGCGGCAACATATTTATAGTTTTCATCATCACGCAATGCTTCGCCTTCTTCCGTTTGTGATTCTTCTCTGAAATGACCTCCACAACTTTCATTTCTGTCTAAAGCGTCTTTGCACATCAACTCTCCCAATTCAATAAAATCGGCAACACGACCAGCTTTATCTAATTCTGGATTGAATGAATTAACATCACCAGGAATTTTAACATCACTCCAAAATTCATTTTTCAATGCTTGAATTTCTGTAATTGCTTCTTTCAAACCTTCTGCATTACGAGCCATTCCACATTTGTCCCACATTATTTTACCTAAACGTTTATGGAAACTTTCTACCGATTTAGTTCCTTTAATATTCATCAAGGTATTGATTCTATCTGCAGTTGCTTTTTCCGCAGCTAAAAATTCTGGACTATCCGTTGGAATTGGTTTTACAGCAATTTCATCAGCCAAATAATTTCCAATTGTATAAGGAATTACGAAATAACCATCGGCCAAACCTTGCATTAATGCTGATGCACCTAAACGGTTTGCACCATGATCAGAGAAGTTGGCTTCACCTAATGCATACAAACCTGGTACCGTAGTCATCAATTCATAATCTACCCAAAGTCCACCCATTGTGTAATGCACTGCTGGATAAATTCTCATAGGAACTTCATATGGATTTTCACCAGTAATTTTAGAATACATATCTAATAAATTACCGTATTTTTCTTTTACTACTGCTTTACCTAATTCTATTATTTTTTCTTTAGAAACATTATCTAAACCTTGTTTGCCAACTTCAATTTTACCATATCTCTGGATAGCATCTGCATAATCTAAATAAACAGCCATTTTGGAAGCACCAACACCATAGCCAGCATCACAACGTTCTTTTGCTGCTCTTGAAGCAACATCACGTGGCACTAAATTTCCAAATGCAGGATATCTTCTTTCTAAATAATAATCTCTTTCTTCTTCTGGAATTTCATTTGGTTTTCGAGTATCACCTTGTTTTTTAGGCACCCAAATTCTTCCATCATTTCTTAAAGATTCTGACATCAAGGTCAATTTTGACTGATGATCACCAGAAACAGGAATACAAGTTGGATGGATTTGTGTAAAACACGGATTACCAAAGAATGCACCTTTTTTATGTGCTTTCCAAGCAGCTGTTACGTTAGAACCCATTGCATTGGTTGATAAGTAAAACACATTACCATAACCACCTGTGCACAATAGTACTGCATGTCCAAAATGTCTTTCTAATTCACCAGTTACTAAATTTTTTGCGATAATTCCACGTGCTTTGCCATCAACAGTTACAACATCTAACATTTCGTGACGTGAATATTGTGTAACATTTCCTAGTGCAATTTGTCTTTCCAAGGCAGAATATGCACCTAATAATAGTTGTTGTCCTGTTTGACCAGCAGCATAAAATGTACGTTGCACTTGAGTTCCACCAAAAGAACGGTTACTTAATAAACCACCGTATTCGCGAGCAAAAGGAACACCTTGAGCAACACATTGATCAATAATATTCGTTGAAACTTCAGCTAATCTATGAACATTACCTTCTCGAGCTCTGTAATCACCACCTTTAATAGTGTCATAGAATAAACGATAAACAGAATCGCCGTCGTTTTGATAATTCTTTGCTGCATTGATACCACCTTGTGCAGCTATTGAATGCGCACGACGACCGCTATCCTGAAAACAAAATGTTTTGACACTATATCCTAACTCAGCTAAGGTAGCGGCAGCAGAAGCGCCTGCTAATCCTGTACCTACTACTATAATATCAATACTGCGTTTGTTGGCTGGGTTTACAAGTTTACATGTGCTTTTGTAAGTGCTCCATTTCTGTGCAAGTTCACCAGAAGGTATTCGATTATTCATTGCCATATAATATAATTATGTTGCCACAGAGAAGGTTAAAATTTCAGGCGGGGACTTTGAGTTCTCTGTGTATTTTCTCAGAGTTCCCTGCTGTATCATAATGCGGTTATTGTATCCAACCAAAGAAAAAAGCCAGTGGCATCATTGCAAAAGCAAGACAAATAATGATACTATATACATTACCTGCTGATTTTATCATTGGATTGTACTTTGGACTATTGACACCCATTGTTTGAAAAGCACTTGAAAAGCCATGAATAAGGTGCCAGCACAAGGCAATAACACCCACTTCATACACAATCACAATCCAAAGATGTTGAAATACTTCTTTCATTTGAAGGTAAAGATTTTCTTCCTGACCTGTCACATAAAGGGCTGCTTTAGTGTCTATCCAAAAATGAGATAGATGTATAACTAAAAAGATAAGTAATAAACTACCTAATAATCCCATACTTCTGCTATACCATTTACTACCATCTTTATAAGCAACGGCATAGCCTACACTTCTTGCTTTTTGATTTTGTAGAGTAAGCAAGTATCCTTGTACAATATGTAATAAAATTCCTGCAAACAAACCTACCTCTGCAATACGAATAAGTACTGTACTACCCATAAAATGGGCT
>CALLKF010000104.1 GCA_938008535.1 uncultured Saprospirales bacterium
GCAAGCCTTCGTGTGTAGTTGGATGGCCTTGTAAGCGCGAATTGATATGACGAAACGTTCCTAATTCTTTTACATCAAAAAAACCACGACGCGCCAGAACACTATAAAATAATGGTGAAATGTGACCATTCGACAAGAAAAATAGATCTTCATTTTTGCCATCCATTTTAAAATCAGTATCGAGTTTCATTATTTCAAAATAGAGTGCTGTTAGAAAATCAGCGCAACCAAGCGAGCCGCCTGGATGACCTGATTTGCATTGATGTACCATGCGCACAATATCTCTGCGAATTTGTGTGGCTGTTTTGTTGAGTTCTGCTATTTGCATGTTAAAGTCGTGAGTCGTGAGTAATAAGTCGTAAGCATGCTTCGCTAAACTCAGCATTAAATTACGATTTCTACAAAAATAAGAAAATAAAAGTTGTTCAATAATTAACTTATAACTATTAGCTCAAAACTGTTAGCTATTTTATCATTTTTTCCATGGAAATTTATTTATAATCTGATCTTTTACATTGTCAATTACATTTCCTTTTTGTGTTGTATCTTTTTGACCAGTTAAAATTTCCTGAACTTTTGATTTTGCTTCATTGACTACTTGTTTTTTCAGCGTATCTGCTGTTGCTTTTGCTTGCGTAACAACCTGTTCTTTTATTTGTTGAACTTGTTGTTGCACTTGCTCTTTCACTACATCTTTCATCGAGCCAGCTCCGTTAGTGCCATCTGGTTTACCAACAGTAATAGTTGGATTGTTAAACGTACCGCCAATTTTTAAATTGATTCTAACTATTTCTGGCACCATTCCGTTTAATTGTTTTATCGGATTTTTTGCTAATAATCCTTCGGCAAAAGTAGATGCTTGACCAAGCTCTTTCCATGGAATATCAATCGCTACAGCGTAATCCATCGTTTGATCTAAACCTTGCGAGCCACCAACTGTCATTTTTAAATTGTTGACTTTTGTTTCAAAAGGTGCAACTAAAATTCTACCGTTTGCAATCGTTGTTTTGATATCTAAATTTTCAATGCGCAAGTTTTCTAATTGTTTCAATTTCGTTTGTTCTACAATTTTTTGCAACGCTGGAACACCTTTAATATTTGCCAACGGCATTTTAAATCCAGCAGTTCCGTTTACGCTCTTCAAATCTGGTGATAAATCAGGATTGAGTAATGTTTGTATGTTCATATTCGATGAAAATGCGCCAGAAACGTATTTCATAATTGGTGCCGCTTGCCGCATAGAACCAACCATTTTGTATACTTCTTGAATGTCAAAATTTTGAATATTATAGGTGATATTTGCTGTAGGAATATCTGTTTTGGTATTATAAAATCCACTCACGACCGCATTTCCACCAAGCAAGTTTGCACTTAAATTATTTAGGTTCAGTTGCTCGTCTTTTAAGTTGATTTTTCCATTCATATTTTTCAAACTTAAATTACTATACAACAGCTCGCCAACATTTGCAACACCAGTAAAATCTATATTCTTCGGAACACGCACCACTTCTTTTGCTTTTTGTACGTTAGATTTTTTAGACACTGTTGAATCTGGTAAAAACTCATTGGCATCAATTTTATTAGATACTACATTTACGTTTCCAGTAATGATTGCATCTTTAGATAACACATAACCTATAACGTTTTCTAATTTTCCTTTGATATCAAAATCACTGCTTCCAATGACAGCTTTGCATTGTGTTACATCTACAAATTGTGGTGTAAAATTCAACAACAAATTACTCACAGAAACTGGTTTAGGAACATCTTTAGATGCGTATTCAATACCAGTTGCTGCTATGTTTCCTGCAGCTTGTATATTTTGATAGCGCTTAGCAACTACATCCGATTTTTTTGCTTTTACCGTTAAATCAACATTGGCAATTCCGCTTAGCTTTTGCACATTTTCCATTGGATAAAATTTCTGTACATCAGCCAAGTTTAATTTTCCTTTTGCAGATAAATCAACATTTGGATCTGAAATTGGAGTTGATACATTTAACCGCGCAACGATTGGTTCGTTCGCCATTTTTAAACGTAAATCAGGAATATTGATTGTCGTATTGTCTAAGCTTCCACCAGTATTTTTCACATGCGCGTCAATAAAAATATCGCTTACTGCAGTTGGCAATTTTGGATATTGAAATTTGCCATTATCAACCTTAATATTTAACGCAAAAGCAGGATACGATTCACCTTGCATAGTGCCTTTTGCCATTCCATTCAACTGTAAATTTCCAGATGTTTTGATATCATCAAAATCTTTGGAATAGATAGCTGGTATTAGCGATAACAACGATTTGAAAGTTGTTTTATCAGCTTTAAAATTGATATCCATTTCAGTTTTGTTAGCATCTGGAATTTGTACAAAACCATTGAACAATAAACCCAAATCATTCAACGAAAGTTTGTTGTCTTTAAAGCTATATTTTTTATTTTTCTGATCGATATTTAAAATGCTTTCAAAATTAATTTTCGCATTTTTTAAGTACGTAACGAGTCCTTTTGAAGCCGATGTTTTATCAATATCTGTAGAACTTTTATAGTCTAATATATCCGACGTGAAATCGCCTTTTCCAGTATGGTTTAGATTGGTAATTTTTAAAGCAGCACCACCTTGTAAATCATCGTAATTGATATTGATATTATCTAACACTAATTTATTTAATGCTAACTTAAATGGTTTTGCTTCTGATTTTGTTGAATCGCTACTTGGTTTAATAATATTCCAATTTTGAAAGCCATCTTTATTGACAATTGCATTCAGCGTTAAATCTCTTACTTCAATCGCTTCAACTTTATATTGTTCGCCTTTTATCACACTCATAATATCTAATGAAACGGTTGCATTTCCTAAATTCAACAACGTGTCGCCATCGAATGCATTCTTTCCAACAATGGTTACATCATTAATACCTAAAGCAATATTTGGAAAATTTTTGATGTTTTTTAGCAACGATAAATCAATACTTTTGAAATCTGTTTTTGCATCGATATATGTTTCGATTTGCTCTTTTGCTTTTGCAATAATTTTATCTTTAAAAAAGAAAGGAATTGCGATTGCAGCTGCAATTAACACCACAAAGAAAATTAGAAAAACGCGTAAGAATTTTTTCATATTATAAATATATTTATGTTGTAAAGATACGAAAAAAATAAACAGATTTTGTTTACACTTTACACTTTACTGAAAACTATAAACAACATTTTGTAAATTTGTGTGTAATCAATTGTATGCAAGAAGTTCAACCTTATCAACTCAAAAATAAAATACGCATTGTCACAGCAGCATCTTTATTCGACGGACACGATGCAGCAATCAATATCATGCGACGTATTATCCAGGCAAGTGGCGCAGAAGTTATTCATTTAGGCCACAATCGTTCTGTTCAGGATATTGTTGAGTGTGCTATTGAAGAAGATGCGAATGCAATTGCCTTCACTTCGTATCAAGGTGGTCATGTGGAGTTTTTAAAATACATGTATGATTTACTGCATGAAAAAGGCTGCGGTCATATCAAAATAGTTGGTGGTGGTGGTGGAACAATTTTGCCTTCAGAAATTGAAGAATTACATGCCTACGGAATTGATAGGATCTATTCACCTGATGACGGTCGTGCAATGGGTTTGCAAGGAATGATCAATGATTTATTACAACTTTGCGATTTTCCAAGTGGCAAAAATGTTGTTTTAGACAAACAAAAACTGGAACAAAAAAATGCGCATCATATTGCACAGTTAATTTCTTCAGCAGAAAATAATCCAGAAGAATATGAAAAGGCAGATGCAGAAATTGCTGTTCTTTCAAAAGAAAGTAAAACACCAATTTTAGGAATAACAGGAACCGGTGGCGCAGGAAAATCAAGTCTTACAGACGAATTAGTGCGACGGTTTATTTTAGATTTTCCTGATAAAACACTGGCAATTATTTCTGTGGATCCAAGCAGAAGAAAAACAGGCGGCGCCTTATTAGGTGATAGAATTCGTATGAACTCTATCAATAATGCACGTATTTATATGCGTTCGATGGCAACGCGACAAACCAACGCTTCTATCTCAAAAAACATTACAGATGCGATTGCAATTTTGAAAGCTGCGCATTACGATTTAATAATTATCGAAACTTCCGGTATTGGACAAAGCGGCACCGAAATAGTAGATATTGCTGATACTTTCCTGTATGTGATGACGCCTGAATTTGGTGCAGCTTCGCAGTTGGAA
This sequence comes from uncultured Saprospirales bacterium, assembly GCA_938008535.1. Taxonomy (GTDB): domain Bacteria; phylum Bacteroidota; class Bacteroidia; order Chitinophagales; family JADIYW01; genus JADJSS01. The sequence goes on from CALLKF010000104.1 coordinate 4,222, forward strand.
AAAATTGACATGTTGGATTTTGCCGATGTGGTGGCTATCAATAAATTTGATAAACGCGGCGCTCAAGATGCCTTGCGTGATGTAAAGAAACAATATCAGCGCAACAGAAATTTATGGAATGTGGATCCTGAACAAATGCCTGTCTATGGCAGCATTGCTTCACAGTTCAACGATCCTGGAACTAATGAATTATATAAAGCAGTCATTCAAAAAGTAATTGAGAAATCTAAATTAGATTGGCAATCTACATTAAATTTAAGAATCGGAAATTCTGAAAAGATCTATATTATTCCACCAAACAGGGTTCGCTATTTATCAGATATTACTTCTACCAATCGCAACTATGATACTTGGGTAAACGAACAGGCAGAAATTGCGCAAGACTTATATGCTTTAAATCGAGTTTCAAACTTAGTAAGTTCCAAAGATTTGCCAAGTTTAGAAGAAACTATCAAACAAAAAAAATTAAAACTTCATCCGGAATGCCAGCAAATACTGGATACTTGGTCAGCAAAGAAAGCAAATTATTCCAACGAATTTTACGTGTATAAAGTACGTGATAAAGAACTAAGATTAAAAACACATACAGAATCTTTGTCACATCAGCAGATACCAAAAGTATGTTTGCCAAAATATGAATCGTATGGTGATATTTTAAAATGGAGTTTGCAGGAAAATGTGCCCGGCGAATTTCCTTTTACTGCGGGTGTGTTTCCTTTTAAAAGAGAAGGCGAAGATCCTGCACGAATGTTTGCAGGCGAAGGTGGTCCAGAGCGTACCAACAAACGTTTTCATTATGTATCTACGGGTTTGCCAGCAAAACGGTTGTCAACTGCATTTGATAGCGTGACTTTATATGGTGAAGATCCAGCCATTCGTCCTGATATATATGGAAAGATAGGTAATTCGGGTGTGTCAATTTGCACTTTAGATGATGCTAAAAAACTGTATTCTGGTTTTGATTTATGTTCGCCAAATACATCAGTATCAATGACCATAAACGGACCAGCGGCAACTATCTGTGCATTTTTTATGAATGCAGCTATTGACCAAGAATGTGAAAAATACATCCAACAAAATAATTTAGTAGACGAAGTCAATAAAAAAATTGATGAAATCTATAAAAATAAAAATGCTAAACGACCAAGCTACAATGGTGTTTTGCCTGACGGAAATAACGGATTAGGGTTGATGTTGTTAGGTGTTACAGGCGATCAGGTTTTGGAAAAAGAAGTGTATGATAAAATTAAAGCGTATGCATTATCGCAAGTGCGTGGCACCGTGCAAGCAGATATTTTAAAAGAAGATCAGGCGCAAAATACTTGTATTTTTTCTACGGAGTTTTCGTTGAAATTAATGGGTGACGTTCAGGAATATTTTGTACAACATAAAGTACGTAATTTTTATTCTGTTTCTATTTCTGGTTATCATATTGCAGAAGCTGGTGCCAATCCGATTTCGCAATTAGCTTTTACCTTATCCAATGGTTTTTCGTTTGTAGAATATTATTTATCGCGTGGTATGCACATCGATGATTTTGCACCGAATCTTTCTTTCTTTTTCTCTAATGGTGTAGATCCGGAATATGCAGTAATCGGTCGTGTTGCCAGAAGAATCTGGGCAAAAGCAATGAAGTATTTATACAAAGGAAACGATAGAAGTCAGAAATTAAAATACCATATCCAAACCTCAGGCAGAAGTTTGCACGCACAGGAAATTGATTTTAATGATATCAGAACCACCTTACAAGCATTGTATGCCATTTATGATAATTGCAATTCATTACATACTAATGCTTACGATGAAGCTATCACTACACCAACAGAAGAAAGTGTGCGCAGAGCGATGGCTATTCAGTTAATTATCAATAAAGAATTAGGATTGGCGAAAAATGAAAATCCGTTGCAAGGTTCTTTTATTATTGAAGAATTGACAGATTTAGTGGAAGAAGCCGTATACGCTGAATTTGACAGAATTACAGAACGTGGTGGCGTTTTAGGTGCAATGGAAACCATGTATCAGCGCGGAAAAATTCAGGAAGAAAGTATGTATTATGAAATGAAAAAACATACCGGCGAATTGCCCTTAATTGGTGTAAATACTTTCTTGTCTTCAAAAGGTTCGCCAACTATTTTACCAATGGAAGTGATACGAAGTACGACGGAAGAAAAGGACTTACAAATTTCTAATTTAAGTGCACTACAAGAAAGAAATAAATCAGAAGCACAGCATTACTTACAACAACTGCAAACAGCTGCTTTAGAAAACAAGAACTTATTTGAGGTTCTGATTGAAACCGTAAAATATTGCAGCTTAGGACAAATTACCAATGCCTTGTTTGAAGTTGGTGGTCAGTATAGGAGGAATATGTAGTATCTTTGCAACGCAATGAACAAGCAGTATAAAATAGAATTAATGGCGCCTGCAGGCAGCTATGAAGCACTTATGGCAGCCATTCACGCAGGTTGTGATTCGGTGTATTTTGGTGTTGAACAATTCAACATGCGCGCGCGTGCCACCATGAATTTTACCTTGGAAGATCTTGAAAAAGTTGGTAATATCTGCAAAGAAAATAACGTACGAAGTTATCTTACATTAAATACTATTGTCTATGATCATGATTTGTCTGCCATTAAAACGGTTTTGGATAAATCAAAAGCAAGCGGCATTACTGCCGTAATTGCCAGTGATCAAGCAGTGATTGCTTACGCTAGATCAATTCAACTGGAAGTGCACATTTCCACGCAAGTCAACATCACGAATATTGAAACCGTAAAGTTTTACGCACTGTTTGCAGACACCATGGTGTTATCAAGAGAATTGAGTTTAATACAGGTAAAAAAAATCTGCGACCAAATAGAAAAAGAAAACATCTGCGGACCTTCCGGAAAATTAATAGAAATTGAGATTTTCGTTCATGGTGCATTGTGTATGGCGGTTTCCGGAAAATGTTATTTGAGTTTACACACAGCAAATGCTTCTGCCAACAGAGGTGCATGCGTGCAAAATTGCAGAAGAAGCTATACCGTAATTGACAACGAAGACGGCCATGAATTAGAAATCGACAATGAATACATCATGTCAGCACAGGATTTATGTACGATAGATTTTTTAGATCAGGTGATTGAAAGCGGTGTAAGTGTAATGAAAATTGAAGGAAGAGGAAAAGGCGCGGATTATGTAAAAACGACAGTGGAGTGTTATCGCGAAGCCATAGATGCATATTACAATAATTCTTACACGAAAGAAAAAGTAGCCGACTGGATGGAACGATTACAACGCGTGTACAATCGTGGCTTTTGGAGTGGTTATTATTTAGGACAAGAGTTAGGCGAATGGAATGATGCAGCTGGCTCCAAAGCAACCACTAAAAAAATCTACCTTGGAAAAGGAAGTAATTATTTTGATAAGATTCAAGTGGCAGAATTTAAACTGGAATCTTTTGAATTAAATGTTGGTGACAGCGTATTAATTACCGGACCTACAACAGGTGCCATTGAAACAACTATTACAGAACTTCACACTTCAGTTGGTGCCGTTCAAACTGCAAAAAAAGGCGATAGTTGTGCATTCAAGCTGGAAACACCGATTCGTACCAGCGATAAATTATACAAAATCGTCAGCAACAATTAACACATCATGATTACCATCATACAGCAAAGAGCAAAATGTATTGGCTGCAATTATTGTGTGGAGCTGGCTCCGCAGCGCTGGCGCATGAGCCGAAAAGATGGTAAAAGTGTATTATTGGAAGCAACAGACAAAAAAGGATTCTGGAACGTTAAAGTGCGCGAAGATGAATTGGAAAGCAATCTCAAAGCGGCCAAAGCTTGTCCTGTTAATATTATACAAGTGATTGAATAAACACAATCTGGAATATTAATTTTCCTCTTTAAACCTTTAACAAAAAATAATCCGTTTAAATACATTAATTCTATTACCAATTCTATTTTTGCAGCGTGACCGATATAATTTATCCTTCTGATAATTTTCCTGTGCCAATTAGAATCGTAGTTGAGAGACGTAATTATTCGCGTGTGGCACTAGGTAAAAAAGAAATTGTCATTCGTTTGCCGAAACATATTACGGCTACGGAAAAACAAAAGACGGTACAGAAGTTTTTGGTTTGGGCAAAAGAGCAGATTCAGGAGAAACAGTGCTACGCACATATTCAAACTTCGATTCAATATTATCAAAATCGAACAATTACTATTTATGATAAGCAATTTACCATTGAGCTGAATTTTGGGTTGGAAGGAAAGAATAAGCTGAGCTATCGCGGCGACAATATTCTGCATATTTATTTACTGGAACAACAAAATGATGAGCAAAAGATTGCCGAAGTGCAGCGATTTTTGTTGCGTTTCACCGAAAAATATTTCTTGCCCTTGCTGCAAAAACGAACGATTTACTGGAACGATTTCTATTTTAAAGAAAAGATCGAAAAAATAACGGTTAAACATACGACCTCGCGCTGGGGCAGCTGCTCGAGTTCGCGGAAAATTGCGTTTGCCACTAAATTGCTATTGCTTCCGAACGATATTATTGATTATGTGATCGTGCACGAGCTGGCGCACCTGAAAGAAATGAACCACTCGGCGAAATTCTGGAAGCAGGTGGAAGCTGCGATGCCTGATTACCAGCAAAAACGCAAATGGCTGAAGGATCACGGCAATAAGATTGACTTTTGAGGAAGTAGTAAGTAGTGAGTAATAAGTATTAAGTCTTAAATGATACGCCGTAAGTTGGAATTTCTCTTCTGTAATTTCTAATTTCTTTATTGTAACATGACATTTCTTCTTTGTAAGATGGTTTTTCCTTTTTGATAGATAAAATTTCTTTTTTGTAAGATGGAATTTCATCTTTGTAAGATTAAATTTCTTTTATGTAAGATGATATTTCCTTTTTGTAAGACAATATTTCTCTTTTGTAAGATTTGATTTCTCTTAAGTAAAATGATATTTCGTAGCTGTTAGATTGGATTTCTCAACAGGCAAATCGCATTTTCAGGGTGTGAGCAGGCGTTTTAGTGGTGTTTTCTGTCATTGTGGCTTAAATAGTTGTTATTTTCAAATATTCAGGCTATATTTAAGTTAATAACCATACTATGACTAACCGACAAGAGAACTCTATGACTATGTTTAACGTGGTTGTGGAGGTTTGCGATGAGCATATTGACCTGATAACACCGATACCGGCGATGCTGGCTACCGTGAATTTACTAAAAGAGCAGTTGCTGGCTGCACAGAACCTGGCGCGCGACCAGACACTGAGAATTAAAGGAGTGGCCGAAGACAAACTGGTACTGAGAAAACAACTGGCGAAACATGCGGCGATCATTGCACGAGTGATGCGCGCGTTTGCGCGGTCGCAGGGAAACCATACGCTGCTGGCTGAGGTGGATTATAGCAAGACGAAGCTGATGAAGGTGCGCGATATGCTGCTGAAACCGCATTGCGAAATTATTTATGAACGCGCGGTGGCACATGCGGCGGCGTTGGCGGATTGCGGTATTACGCCGGAAATGCTGCTGCGCCTGCGGACGGCGATTGACGAGTATGACGCGCATGTGGCGGACACGATGGTGGTGGCGACGGCGCAACTGAAGGCGCAAATTAAAGGTATAAATGATTTGCTGAAGAATGGGCTGGATCTGAACATGAGTATTTTTATACTGACGCAGCCGAGTTTTTACCGTTTGTATACGCTCAGCCGGAATGTGATTGACAGTGCGGCGACGAAGAAGAGAGAAGAGATGTGAGAGATGGATGACAGGGTTTCAATATGGTTCGTAGTTGGCAGGTTATAACCTGACAAAGGCGAAGTTCAACATTTGAAGATGAATACAGATAGAATTAAAATAAATGGAATTGAATTCAAATGGGGAATGACATTTGAACAAGTAATTAATGCATTTAAGTCCGAAAACCTGTCAACAGGATGGAGCCATTGGAAATCCTATGAAATTGAATGTAATGAAATCGCTGACATCAAATCGCTCACCTGTTTCTTTTGGGGGCCATCAATAAACAGACCCGTAATGCAATGCAGCTTTGAACTTGCACCATTAAAACCAGAGACAAATGAAGAAGTACATACACCTTATGTTAAACATCTGACAGGTATATTTGGCAATCCGCATAACAGTAGTTTTAATAAACTTGAAAATGGACAAAAATATAATGAAGGACATGCAAGCTCAAACGTAATTTTTAGCTGTGAATGGTGGCAGGAAGATATTTTAATTTCTCTCTCTGTCTTTGGAGGAATCAGAACTAGAAAAGAAGGAAAGTATGCGGCAGGGCTTTATTTTCAATGGTTAAATGAAAAAAAATCTGCGGAGCCTTATTTTGAAGAATTTTTTAAATCAGAAAATGAACATTTAGATTCTGTAACTTTATTAGATAGGTTTGAATTGCAATACATACAAAGACCATATTACAGAAGCCATTATGAACTTAAAGATTCAGATATTGCACTAAAAGATGAATCAGTTAGGACGGCACAACTGGCTTTATATACCAATTCATTATATAGAATGCCAAAAAGTATTTCAGACAATTTAAAGAAAAATGAAATAGCACTATTCTATTCAGAAAACACTAAAAAATGGTGCATTGGAAATAAATGGGACTTTACAGTTATTAATAACGAAGAATCAATGGAATATATAAATATTGAAAGAGCTCGTGGACCTGGTGGAACAGAAATGAATATAAATTCCCTGAAAATTGCAGATGTAGTTGAAAGCAATAAATTGAAAGCTTTATCCTATAAAATAGAAGAACTTTCTGGCAAGATATTTAGAAGAACAATTGGTTCTGATGATTAACAAAGATAAGTGAAGCATTGTTGTATGCTCCTTACGCTCTCTCAAGTAAACTGAACCTACGAGGTTGGTAGTCCTTCGATAAACTCAGGAAGACACGGCTTTGTGCAGATGACAGGCAGGTGCAAAGAAGCTATTAGTGTCAAAGCGTTTTTCTTTTTATCTTTGCGGCATGAGAAATTTTATTTTGTTTGTGGCTGGTTGTGCTTTGGTGGTGTCTTCTTGTCAATACAGTAAAGAGCCGAAAACGTTTTCTACCGAAAAGGTGAGTATACAATATCCATCGTATCTGCATGTTTCGAATGATGTTTATCCGACGAAGCAAACGTTGCTGCAAACTAAAAATGATTACCGTGATGTGTATTTTATTTTAATAGATTTTGGCCAGAAGCCAAGCGACAGCGGTTTCGCGCTGATGTATGATTCTATCACCAATCAATTAAAAAGAAATTTAAAAGAAATACTGGTGGAAAAAGATTCTGCGTTTACCATCCATAATTTAAAAGCAAGAGAATATCAAATTTCAGGTGTGCTTTCGTCTGAAAAGCAAGCACATCGGTTTTTGTTTACCTTAGATTTATTTGAAGATAAAAACGGTCATTTGTATCAAACGGCTGGTTGGTTGCTGCGCCACAAACGCCAGCTTTGGGAAAAAGATTTACAAGCTGCGGCTTATTCGCTAAATGTAAAATAAATTAACAAAAACCAAGAAGTAATCCACTATTCAATTTGTAGATAAACTTATAATCTTCTGATATTTTTAGATTTAAATCTAAATTTAAATCTAAAACTTTAACTTATAAACATTACTTGAAAAAATCTAGTGCACAAGAAATGTAAAAATTTTTTACTTTTGTATTACAAATTTGTAATGCAAGATTGTAATACAAATGCAAAAAGGAGCTACGGTGTAAATGAACACTTTCACTCCTCTTTGACGTGATTAGTTAAAAGCGTTTTCAAGCTAATGAGACTTTACTGATGCGATTTTCTATACTCACGATTTAAGACAACTCCGAGGTCAAACGAAGTTTATTAAAAAGGGCTGATAATCAGTCCTTTTTTTTCTTTTACAATTAAGAATTAAAATTACATCATACTTGCAATAAACTCTATTTTAACTTTTCCACACGCTGTTTAATGGAAATGTGAATATTAAAATATGTGCTGATTATCAATTGATTAACATCAATACCAACACAAAAATTAAATTTCAACAAGCATGTGAACAGAACGTGAAAAAAAATGAAAATTTGTGCTTGTTTGATTAAAGAAAATTACAATTTGGCTTCTCAATTCATTTATATACATTTTAACCAAATATCTATTTGCTTTTACAATCTGATTCCAAATGAAGAAATTAAACAATTCTTTCATACAATCGTTAATATCCTTAACTTTGTATATTGAAAAATTTAGAAAAAACATCAGATTTAGATCCAACTGCTGCCGAACGCAAGCAAGATCATATTCAATTAGCATTCCAATCGCAAGTGGAAAGTTTTGCGATAGATAAACGCTTTTCTTACGAACCTTTGTTAGCAGCGCATCCGCAAGCATCCACCGAAAAAATTTCTTTTTTAGACAAACAAATTCAAACACCAATTTGGGTTTCGAGCATGACCGGCGGCACTGAAAAAGCGTTTACGATCAATTCTAATTTAGCGCGCGCGTGCAACGAGTTTGGAATGGGTATGGGTTTGGGTTCGTGCAGAAGTATCCTGGAAAGCGATGAACGTTTGCATGATTTTGATTTTAGAAAAATAATCGGTGATGAGTTACCTTTTTTTGCTAACATCGGCATCGCGCAACTGGAAATTTTAGTGAACGAAAATAAATTGTTTTTGATTGATAAATTGGTCGATAAATTATCGGTTGATGGAATTATTATACACATCAATCCATTGCAGGAATGGCTGCAACCGGAAGGCGATAAGATCAACGAAGTTCCGATTGTTACGATTCAAAAGTTTTTAGAACAAACAAAACAGAAAGTAATTATAAAAGAAGTAGGACAAGGTTTTGGAAAAGAAAGCTTGCGCGCTTTGGTGCAGCTTCCTATTGAAGCGATTGAATTTGCGGCGCATGGCGGAACGAATTTTTCTAAACTGGAATTATTACGCGCTGATAAATTGCAGCAAAGTATTTTTAATGAAATTTCACACATTGGCCACAGCGCGGAAGAAATGGTAACGTTTGTTAATGAACTGAAAAGCGAATTAGGTAATAAATTTGTAGTGCAAAATTTTATCCTTTCAGGCGGTGTGAAAAATTTCTTAGATGGATATTACTTGATGGAAAAATTACAAGCAAATTCCATTTACGGACAAGCATCTACTTTATTGAAATACGCTGAACAATCGTATGAAGTGTTGCAGCAGTTTTTACAAAGTCAAAAAGATGGATTGCAACTGGCGAAAGCTTTTTTTAAAGTGAACTAAATTTTATGAGCAAAAAAATACTCATCGTCAACGGACATCCAAACAAAGACAGTTTGAATTTTGGGTTGGCAGATGCTTATAAAAAAGGCGCAATGCAAGCAAATGCTGAAATACAGGAAATTATTATCCGTGATCTGCAATTCAATCCAAACTTAGAATTCGGTTATCAAAAACGGACAGAACTGGAGCCGGATCTTTTGGCAGCGTGGGAAAAAATAAAATGGGCTGAGCATATTGTATTTGTTTATCCAATTTGGTGGGGCGGCTTGCCGGCGGTGATGAAAGGTTTTTTTGACCGATTATTTTTGCCGGGTTTTGCTTTTGCGTACAGGGAAAATTCGGTTTGGTGGGACAAACTGCTGACAGGAAAATCTGCGCATATGATCGTAACAATGGACACGCCTTATTGGTATTTCCGTTTTGTTTATGGCAATCCGGGTATCAACCAGCTTAAGAAAAACACGTTAGAATTTTGCGGAATAAAACCGGTAAAAGTTACGGTGTTTTCACCGGTGCGAAATATGAAGGAAGATGTATTAAAAAAATATCTTGATAAAACAGAAGAATCAGGTAAGAAATTAGCTTAAAAATATACAGATGAAAAAAATAGAAGGTTATTCAAAACTGAGCAAAGAGCAAAAAATTGACTGGCTGGTTGACACGTACTTCAACAACGATGAAAGCGTAAAGAATGAACTGATCAGCTATTGGCACAACGATGCAAAAACGCAGCAAACATTCGATGAATTTGCGGAAAATACATTGACCAATATGTACACGCCGTTTGGTATCGCGCCGAACTTTTTGATCAATAATAAACTGTATAGTTTGCCGATGGCTATTGAAGAAAGCTCGGTGGTGGCGGCTATGTCTAAAGCAGCGAAATACTGGCTGGACAGAGGCGGTTTTAAAACGGAAATTTTAGGCACGACAAAAATAGGGCAAGTACATTTTAAATACGATGGCGATCATCAAAAATTAAAAGCGCTTTTTCCTGAGATCAAAAAAGAACTGATCGAAAATGGAAAATACATTACTATTAATATGGATGCGCGTGGCGGTGGCGTTTTGGATGTTGAGCTGATAGACATGACGGAGTTTGAAGCAAATTATTTCCAGTTGAAAGTTTCGTTTGATACCTGCGATTCGATGGGCGCGAATTTTATCAATACCGTTTTAGAAGAATACGCGAATACGCTGAAAGATATTGTTGCGCGCAACGAAAATTTAGAAGGCAAGGTTTATATTATAATGTCGATTGTTTCGAACTACACACCAAACTGTGTGGCGCGCGCGTGGGTCGAATGTAAGGTAGAAGAATTAGGCAGCTTTGGTGAAATTTCTGCGCAGGAATTTGCTGAAAAAATGCGAACGGCTGTGCGCATTGCAGAAGTTGATCCGCATCGTGCAACGACACATAACAAAGGAATTTACAATGGCGTTGATGCAGTGATCATTGCAACAGGAAATGATTTTCGTGCAGTAGAAGCGTGTGGCCATACGTATGCTGCACGCAACGGAAGATATGCAAGCTTGACACATTGCACAATAGAAAATGGTGTGTTTAAATTTTGGATAGACTTGCCGTTAGCAGTAGGAACTATTGGCGGTTTGACGCAATTGCATCCGTTGGTGAAACGCAGTTTACAAATTTTAGAAAATCCAAATGCGAAAGAATTGATGCAGATTTGCGCGGTGGCTGGTTTGGCGCAAAACTTCGCGGCGTTGCAAGCGATGACAACGGTTGGCATTCAGCAAGGACACATGAAAATGCATTTGCTGAATATCTTAAATCATTTAGAAGCCACTGACGAAGAAAAGAAATATGCACTGGAATATTTTAAAGATAAGATCGTTTCATTTACTACAACAAGAGTGATGCTGGAACAATACCGAAGTGCGAAGAAAGAGGTGAAATAAATTACTTCAAAAAATCGTACTTACTTTTCATTCAATCTCATAGAATCTTTCAGTATGTTTTGAATTAAATCAATATCTACTTCTTCCATGTTTTTATAAGAAATGGATGCAATTTGCTTTCTGTTTTTTATTTCTAAAATTGGATATTTTTCTTTTAACAACACACCGCGACAAAAACCAATATATACTGTTTTTTTTTCTATACTGATATAACACAACATTCCTTTGTAATTATAAAAAGGACAATTAAAACTCAAACGTTCTGTAATTTCATGTGTCGTAGAAAGAATAATTTCACGCAATAAAAACATAAGTTGTCGCGTCAAATCATCTTGAGATAAAATATAATTATCTACAGTTATGTATTTTTCCATAGTATCTAAATTTAAAAAATAGTTTAGTTTTTGGAACTAAAATAGAACTCAATTGTGTTATATACTCGCTTATGAAAATTAACACAACTTAACAACTAAAATACATCGTACGAACCGTTCAATAGTTGAATTACTTTTTAAGTAAAGTAAAAAATTAAATCAAAAAAATGAAAACTTTTATTTCTTATTTGTCAATCGTAATGATTGTCGTGGTAAGTATTTGCCTATTGCAAATCATACCCAACTTTATTTCTTCAAACGATAATAAATTTTATATCGGAATTGTATTGTTATGCATTTCTCCATATTTAATTTTTATCAGTATCAAAAAAATTATTAAAAACTTTAAATGAAAATCAAAATGAAACCAACCAAAATGAAATCAAAAATAGTGCTGTTTATGTTAATAGTATTAGCAACAGCATGCTCCAAAGTGCCAGCAGGTTATGTTGGTGTAAAGGTAAATTTATATGGAACTAGTAAAGGTGTACAAGCTGAAGAATTAGCTGTTGGACGTTACTGGATTGGTATGAATGAAGAGTTATATACCTTTCCAACGTTTACACAAAATTATGTTTGGACTCGAAGTTCAACAGAAGGTAGTCCAAATGATGAGTCTATTTCTTTCCAAACAAATGAAGGTGTTGTGGTAAATACAGATGTTGGAATTAGTTATCATATAAATTCTAAAAAAGTAACAGATATCTTTCAAAAATATCGTAAAGGTATTGATGAAATTACTGACATCTATATAAGAAATGAAGTACGCGATGCAATGATAAAAGTTGCCAGTGGAAACACCGTTGAAAGTATGTATGGCTTAGGTAAAAACGATTTTATTACCAATGTAGATAGTACGGTAAAAGCACAGTTACAACCAATAGGTATCGAAATTGAAAAAGTATATTTAGTTGGTGAACTTAGATTGCCTGAAAATATTGTGGTGGCTTTAAATGCAAAAATTGAAGCAACTCAACGAGCAATGCAACGTGAAAATGAATTAAAAGAAACCGAAGCACAAGCAAAAATGGATATTGCCAAAGCACATGGTGTTGCCGAAGCACAACGTTTAACGCAACAATCTTTAACGCCAGAATTATTGCGCAAATTATGGATTGAAAAATGGGATGGTCATTTACCAAACTACATGACTGGTAATGAAGCAAGTTTTTTAATTGGAAATAAATAAAACAAATAGCAATTAATGCAGTTAAAAATGGCAAGTTAGCTGTATTTCATTTTTTATTAATTAAGAAATTTGTGTTATAATTGCTTCATGTCTCAAAACCAATTCCACGCCAACGGCAAACTCCTACTCACTGGTGAATACTTCATTTTGGATGGTGCTGTTGGTTTAGCATTGTCAACAAAATTTGGTCAAACACTTACTATTGAACCATCAGAAGAAAAAGGCATTACATGGAAAAGTTTAGACCATGAAAACAATATTTGGTTTGAAGCAAAGTTTAATGAATCATTAGAAATCATTTCTGCAACAGATAATGAAGTTGCAACAACTTTAAAAAATATTTTGTCGCATTGCAATCTTACGACTTACTACTTACTACTTACAACTAAACTCGATTTCCCGCAAAATTGGGGTTTAGGTTCATCATCAACATTAATTAGTTTATTAGCGCAATATTCAAATGTAGATCCTTATGAATTATTAGCAAAAACATTTGGTGGTTCCGGTTATGATATTGCATGTGCTACAGCAACACAACCTATTATCTATCAGAAAATCTCAAATCTTAAATCTCAAATCTCAAATCCGATAAACTTCAATCCATCTTTTAAAGAAAATCTTTATTTCGTTTATCTTGGTAAAAAACAAAATTCGCGAGAAGGCATTCGTCACTATAAAAATCTTACCATAGATAAAACAGAATACATTGAGCAAATTTCAAACATCACAAAAAAAATAATGGAGGCAAACGAATTGGATGAATTTTGCTATTATCTGGATGTTCATGAAAACATTGTTGCAAATGTGTTGAATTTGCCAAAAGTAAAAGATATTTATTTTGCTGATTTTCCCGGAAGCATCAAATCGCTCGGCGCTTGGGGCGGCGACTTCGTTTTGGTGGCTTCCGATGAAGATGCGCTCACTATAAACAAGTATTTTTTTGATAAAGGTTTTTCGACAATATTATCTTACAATGAAATGATTTTGTAATTCGTACGTTTTTCTTTTCTACACACGTTTAATTTAGTAAATTACGCGGCTGATTTTTTGGCTAAACACGTTAATGATTGGTACACATTTTGTATGGAAGATAGGCAACACGAACAAATGAAAATTGTAGGCATTAAAGATCGCGCTGATAATGGAAGAAAATTATATCCATATCAGGAAGAATATATCAAGCGTATTTTCGAACGTTTAATGGAAAATGAACGACGCGATAATATCGTTTTTCAATTGCCAACTGGTGGTGGTAAAACGGTGATTTTCTCCGAGATTTCAAGAAAATTTATTGAAGAAAATCAAAAGAAAATTCTGATTCTTACGCATCGTATTGAGTTACTAAAACAAACTTCGCAAGCATTAGAAGACGCTGGCATTCATTGTAAATTAATTACCAGTGAAGTAGATGATGTTGCAGACCAGGATGAATATTTATGTTTTTTAGCGATGGTGGAAACCTTGAATAATCGCTTAAAAGATGACGAAGAATATTTGAAAGATATTGAATTGGTAATTGTCGATGAAGCGCATTATAATTCATTCAGAAAAATTTTTCATTACTTCAGAAACGCTATTATACTTGGCGTTACAGCAACTCCTTTAAGTTCTAACCAAACATTGCCGTTGCGTCAAAACTATAAGCAATTAATTATTGGTGATTCCATAAAAGAACTCATTTCAAGTGGATTTTTAAGTGATGCAACTACTTACACTTATGATGTACATTTAGGTGGTTTAAAAATTGGTATCGATGGTGATTACACCGTAAATTCTTTAGATAGAATTTACATGCATTTTGATATGCATGAAAAATTGCTGCGTGCCTACAGAGAAAAAGCCATTGGTAAAAAAACATTGATTTTTAATAGTTCGGTTGCGACTTCAAAATCGGTAGAAAAATTTTTTAACGATCAAGGTGTTCCGATAAAACATTTAGATAGCACCAGTAATAAACAAGACCGAAAAGATGTATTGCAGTGGCTGAAAGAAACGCCTGATGCTATTGTTACTTCGGTTGGAATTTTAACAACAGGTTTTGATGAGCCAACTGTTGAATGTATTATTTTAAATCGTGCAACGCGTTCATTGACTTTGTATCACCAGATGATTGGTCGCGGTAGCAGAAGATTGCCAACAAAAAATCATTTTACGGTAATTGACTTAGGAAACAATGCACGTCGATTAGGATTGTGGCAAGATTATATTGATTGGCGTGATGTATTTATCAATCCAGAAAAATTCTTAGAGCATTTATATGAACGAGAATTGCAAATGGAAAAAGGACTGATCTATGATTTGCCTGATACAGTGAAACAATATTTTCCAAACACAACGGATTTTAATTTTGACATGGAAAGAGTGTATTATTCTTTATACAACAAAGGCAAGAAAACACTCGAATCTATTGATATTTCGGTGGAAAATCATTTTGAAAGAATAAAAGCAAACACCACTAATTATTTGGATGCATTGCCTTTAATAAATATTTTGCAAGATGAAATTCAATATCGTTTGAATGTTTATATTTCTTGCTTAAGCAAAGCCACTAAAAATTATTTTAATTACATGTTGGAAACTTACAACGAAAAATTGCATGCAAAACTAAAAGAAGCACTGCCGTTTAGTGAAGAATAAATTTAGACTCTTAAAATAAAAAAGCGTGATAAATTATTTATCACGCTTTTTTATTTTACATTGATTTTATTTCTTAGGATTATTGATTCTGCTATGTTTGACACTATAGCCAAAGTAAATTACAAAACCAATAATTAGCCAAACAATTAAACGCAACCAGTTTTCCCAACCAAGGCCAAAAATCATCCAGCCACAAACTATAATTCCTAAAATTGGAAACAAAGGAACAAAAGGTGTTCTAAACGGACGCACTGCATCTGGATCTGTTTTGCGCATCAAAATAACACCTGCAGAAACCAATATAAAAGCAAACAACGTTCCTATACTTGTCATATCGCCAACAATATCGCCTGGCACAAACGCAGCAAATAAGCCAACTAACAAAAACAACCATGCATTTGCTTTTGCTGGTGTTTTAAATGTTGGATGCACTTCTGAAAATGTTTTTGGTAATAATCCGTCTTTCGACATTGAAAAGAATACGCGCGATTGTCCTAATAACATTACTAAAATCACCGATGAAAAACCTGCTAAAATGGCAATCGTAATTAAACCGGAAAACCATTCGTAGCCATGCATGTAAGTTGTGATTGCATACGCAACAGCTGCTTCATGTCCTGGACCAGTTACGCTAAAATCTTTATAATTCGCAACACCTGTTAAAACGTAGGAAAATAAAATATACAAAACGGTACAAAAAGCTAATGAACCTAAAATACCAATTGGCATTCCTTTTTGTGGATTTTTTGCTTCTTGTGCTGCTGTAGAAACGGCATCAAAACCAACGTATGCAAAGAACACGATTCCTGCACCACGCAATACGCCAGACCAACCAAATATACCAGTTTCACCAGTATTTGGTGGAACAATAACAGCATGATTAACAGGATTGATGAACTGCCAACCTAAGGCAATAAACACTAATACAATTACTACTTTTACAATTACTATAATAGAATTAAAATTAGCCGATTCTTTAGTTCCGCGAATTAAAATCATTGTTAAAATACCTAAAATAAAAATAGCTGGTAAATTAATTAAACCATGTACACCAGTTGCAACACCATTCACAAATTCATTTTGAAATGGTGAATGACAATACTGATATGGAATGGAAAATCCGAAATAATGTTCAAAGAATTTATTTAAATATTCTGACCATGCAATAGCAACACAAGCAGCGCCGAGTGCATATTCTAAAATTAAATCCCAACCAATAACCCAAGCAACGAGTTCACCCATAGTTGCATAAGAATAAGTATACGCACTACCAGCAATCGGAATCATCGATGCAAATTCTACATAACACAAACCAGCAAAAGCACAACCAATTCCTGCAATTACATAAGACCACATTACACCTGGACCAGCGTGATTACCTGCTGCTGCTGCTGTGCGCACAAAGATGCCAGCACCAATGATGGCACCAATTCCAAGTGCTAATAATGCACCAGAACCTAAGGTACGCTTTAAGGTATGTTCACCAGTTTCTGATGATTCTTTCAGGATAATAGCTAAAGATTTTTTTGCGAATAAATTTGCCATAGTTTCAATTTGAAAATGAGGTAATTTGAAAATTTGAGAATGAAGATATACAAAAATACTTATTACTCACTACTTATTACTTACTACTACAAAAACTTATCGCCTTTTTTCATTTTAATATCATGCGTAAATTCTTTGATACGTTGTTCTTCGTCTTTGTTGCATATCAGCAAAACATCGTCTGTATCAACTATAATATAATTTTCTAAACCTTGTATTACGACTAATTTATTATCAGGAACATTGATGCTATTATTCGTAGCATCATACACCACTACATTATTTCCATTCACTGAATTATTCAGATAATCTTTTTCTTTTTCAGCATATAAAGATGCCCAAGTTCCTAAATCACTCCAGCCAAAACTCGATGGAACAATATATACGTTCTTCGCTTTTTCCATTACACCATAATCTATGGAAATACTTGGTGATGTAATAAATGCATCTTCCACAGATTTATTTTCATTTGGCGTCAACATATCTTTTTCGGCTTCGGCAAACGCTTCATATACTTCTGTTAAATTTGTTTCTAATGAAGAAAGAATTGATTTCACATTCCAAATAAAAATACCTGCATTCCATAAAAAATCACCGCTTTTAATAAATTGCTGTGCAACTGCTTTTTCTGGTTTTTCTGTAAATGTTTTTACTTTATGAATTTCTGGTGCAGTTTCTTCTTCCACATATTGAATGTAGCCGTAGCCACTATCAGGTCTAGTTGGTCGAATACCTAAGGTTGCCAATGCATTATTTTTTGATACAAAATCAACGGTTAGGTTGGCAATACGCACAAATTCATCTTCATTTAATATAATATGATCAGAAGGCGCCACAATAATATTGGCATTTGGATTTAGTTTATTGATTTTGAATGCTGAATAAGCTATGCATGGTGCGGTGTTTTTGCGAGCTGGTTCGGTTAAAATCTGAAAATCCTGAATATCTGGCAATTGTTCTTTTACCAAACTAACATAATCACTATGTGTAAGTATAAAAATATTTTCTTTTGGGCAAATCTTTAAAAAACGATCATAAGTTGATTGTATTAGCGTACGTCCGATGCCTAAGATATCTAAAAATTGTTTTGGTTTTGATGTTCTACTAGCTGGCCAAAATCTGCTTCCAATACCACCAGCCATGATAGCTGCATATATGTCTTTGTTCATATTCTCCTTTTAAATGTTCATCTGATTTTACACAATGCAGTGAACTTTATTTCTATCCGTAAAATTATACAATTTATTAAAACTTACATAAACATTTTTAACACATTTTTTGGCTTAATTTCGTTATTTTTGGGTATATTAATGTTCTAAATTGCGACCATCCAATTGTGATGGCGTTTTTATTCTAACAAGATTTGATTATTATGAGTGAAAAGCACGCTTCGTTAACCGCATCGTTGAAAAAATATTTTGGGTTTGAAAAATTTAAAGGCAATCAACTTGCTATTATTGATAGCATTTTAGATAAAAAAGACACGTTTGTAATTATGCCAACTGGTGGTGGAAAATCATTATGCTATCAGTTACCAGCAGTAATTTCGGAAGGCACAGCCATCATTGTTTCGCCGTTAATTGCATTGATGAAAAATCAAGTTGATTTAATTCGAGGTTATAGTAGTGATGACAATATTGCACACTTTATAAATTCACAACTCAATAAAGCACAAATTACGCTTGTAAAAAATGATATTACCAAAGGAAGTTGTAAGCTTTTGTACGTTGCACCTGAATCGTTGGTGAAACAAGAAAATATCGACTTTCTAAAAACGATAAAAATTTCTTTTGTTGCAATAGATGAAGCACATTGCATCTCAGAATGGGGCCACGATTTTCGTCCAGAATATCGCAAGATAAAAGCCATGCTCAACGAGATAGAAGACAATATTCCGATTGTGGCTTTAACTGCAACGGCAACACCAAAAGTACAATCAGATATCGTGAAAACACTTGGAATGAAAGATCCTAAAATTTTTCTTTCTTCGTTTTTGCGTGATAATTTATTTTATGAAGTGCGTCCAAAACCAAGCAAACAAGAAGCGATTAAAGACATCATCAAATACATCAAAAAAGAAAATAATAAATCTGGAATTATTTATTGTTTAAGCAGAAACTCTACCGAAGAATTAGCTGAAGTATTGCAAGTAAATGGCGTGAATGCAATCGCATATCATGCTGGTTTGGATGCGCATGTTAGAAGCGAACGACAAGATCAGTTTTTGATGGAAGACATACAAGTCATTGTTGCTACCATTGCTTTTGGAATGGGTATCGATAAGCCAGATGTTCGTTTTGTGATTCATTTTGATATTCCAAAATCATTAGAAAATTATTACCAGGAAACTGGTCGCGCTGGTCGCGATGGTTTGCAAGGCACTTGTATTTCCTATTATTCACCGAAAGAAATTCATAAGTTCGAGAAATTTATTTTATCGAATAAAGAAAAAACGGTTGCTGAAAAAGAAATTGCAGTGATGCAATTATCAGAAGTAGAAGCATACGCAGAAAGTGGTGAATGCAGAAAGAAATTTGTGTTGCATTATTTTGGTGAAGAAATGCAGGAAGATTGCGGCAAAATGTGTGATAACTGTGCGCATCCTAAAGAACAAATAGAAGCGAAAGACGAAATAAAATTGGCATTGCAAGCCGTTGCTGAAACCAATGAACGCAGCAATATTCCAAACATCATCAATATTTTAGTTGGAAGAAAATCTGCTGATATTACCAAAAACAATCACGATAAATTAAAGATTTTTGGCAAAGGAAACGACAAAGATATGTTGTTTTGGAATTCAGTTGTGCGCAAAGCAATTTTACTAAATTTAATAGAAAAAGATATAGAACAATATGGTGTTTTAAAACTAACCGAAGAAGGCAAAAAATTTGTAAAAAAAGTGGTGCCTACAACTATTGTTTTAAATAATAAATTTGAAGCTGGTGAAGATGATGACGATGAAATTTCATTAAATGGAAAAACTGGAAATGTTTTAGAACCACAATTGTTTAAGATTTTGAAAGACATGTGTGTGTCGGTTGGTAAAAAACACAAAGTGCCACCATATACGGTTTTTCAAGATCCTTCGTTAGAAGAAATGGCAACACTTTTTCCGATTACGATTGAAGAGTTGAGCAATATTACTGGTGTAAGTGCTGGTAAAGCACAACGCTACGGAAAAGAATTTTGTGAAGCGATTGCAAAATATATCGAAGACAATAACATCGAACGTTTTGCTGATTTTGACAACATCAAAACGGCTGCAAAAAACTCGAGTATCAAAGTAAATATCATTAAATCAATTGATAAAAGAATGCCTTTAGATCATATTGCAAGTTCGTTTGGTTTGCAAATGGATGATTTAATTACAGAGTTGGATTCTATAGTAAATTCAGGTACTAAGGTCAATATCAATTATTATTTAGAAGAAAAAGTAGATGAAGAAATACAAGAAGAAATTTACGATTATTTTATGCAAGCCGACAGCGATGATGTTTTAGTTGCGTATAAAAAATTAAAAGAAGAAGAAATTGAAATGCGCGAAATACAATTGGTGCGTTTGAAATTTTTGAGCGAAGTTGCGAATTAGATTTTTAGACTTTTAGACACAAGATTAATAGACAATAAAAGAAGAAGCCGAACAAAATTGTTCGGCTTCTTCTTTTCTATATTTTATTTTACTATAAACAGCTAATAATTGAATTCTATTAACTCTTCTTTAGCTTTGTCGAAATAATAAATTTTTGCAGTTTTTACTCTATTGTTTGCATCGTATGTATAGCTATAGTTATATTTTATTGGTGTAAAAGGTTGTTGGAATTTATGATAATAAACACTTTCAATTAATTTGCCATTTATTTTTGGAAAAGGAACATACTGTAAGAAAAATAAATTATCATCTGCTGTAAAGCTTGTTCTTGATGATATTGTTGGATACGTTAAATAGAGTTCGTTTGTATTATTGTTTTTAGATAAATAATTTACAATAATCGTATCATATTCATAAGCACCAATATTACAACCTGCAACTTCAGTTTGTATTACCAAACTATCATTTCCTCGTGAATTAGTGTAATATGTACCTCTAGAACCTGTTGTATAAATATTGCAACTCCAAGTTGAATTTCCATATCCATAACTAAATCTATTAATTTTGTTTTCAGTTGTATAATAAAACGTTGCCTGTCTAGAAATTTCTGGAAATGCGTAACGATTATTGGTAGAATATAAATCAACAATATTGTTTATTCGATTATTATCATCAAAGTTTATGGTAAAATATAAACTATCGCTATCTATAATTGTTGGGTCACCAAAATAGATAAATTTATGTTGGTCAAAATGAGAAAAATTAAATGGAATTGTTCTAATGTTTCTGAAATAAATGCTGTCGTAAAAAACACTATCGCTACTTGGAAATAAGGTCATGTCATAAATAACAGAATCAAAATTTCCACTAACACTTTTCTCTTTCACAATAATATTTGATGGAATATTTGTTATTACATCAGGTTTTATTTTGTTTTCTGGTTTACAGGAAACAAAAAATACAACTAATAATACAGTTAACGTCTTGAATATATTTTGCATAAATGATTCTTGTATTTCAAAATTACATTTTTTATTTTAGTTTAAACCATACAAATTTTCGCGTTTGTATTTAGTTTTTTACACCTCAATTATTATTAACTACTGATTTATAGATTATTACAAAAAGAAGCCGAACAATTTTGTTCGGCTTCTTTTCTTTTCGTGTTTAACTTTAGAAAAGTTTGAATTCTTTCGCAAGAAAGCTTTTCTAAAGTTTACGTTATTTATTTTTCCACGGCTTTTGTCCATTGCCATTGCCATTGCCGCCTTGCTGCGCTTGTTTTGCCAGCATTTTTTTGAAGCGTTCTTCAGCAGTTACCAATTTTGCAATTTTAGTAGATGGCAAAAATTTCTTGAATTCAACGATATATTTTTTCGTTAAATCCAAATCTTTCGATTTAAATTCAATGTATTTTATAATTGCCTGATCTGCTTCAGCATTTGTAAATTCACCATCTTCTTTTAGCTCTTTTATGGAGCCAATCGTACTTTGTCGAACTTGTTTTTTTTCAGCTTCATATTGATTATATACTGGCCAAAATTTTTGCGCTTCTTCTGTCGTTAATTTTAAATGCTTCGTAATAAAAGCAATTTTTAATTGTTCAATTTTTTCGTTTCCTTGTCCTTCTTGCGCAACGCTTGTTTGTGCAAATACAAAGAAAAATGCTACTAATGTAAATATCGTTTTCATCTGTTTTAAGTTTAGTTTGTTATAATTTTTGTTTTAAAAAATATCTGTTGACGCATCTTCAAAAGATAAATCAGTTTTATTTTGTTCGATGTATTTTTCTGCTTCGTGATTTTCAATTTTTATTGCTGCATTTTCAATCATTGGTGCAACTGCATCTTGCACTTGTTGTAATTCAAATTGTTCGCTGTTGTCGTTCATGTAATTATAAATTTCGTCTTGTGTTAAACAAGCAATTCCATCTTCACAATTATTCGTTAATGTGTTTGATTGGTTATAATTTTTTATTCCAAAAAACAACACACCAACCACAGATGCAGCAACTGCAATGCGTGAAAATAATTTTACAATACTTGTTTTTGATGCTTGAATAGATATTATTTTTCCTTCTGAAATAGTTTGTTCTTCTGTTTTTATTTTATCGATAATAGTATCTGCAAACGAATTAAAATAATTGGCTGGCACTTCAATTTTATCTTTTGATATAGTTGATAAAAAATCGTTTTCCAAATGTGTTTGCGCGATAATCATTTCTGTTAATTCAGCAAAATAATTTGCAGGCACTTTCGGCAATGTTTCCTTTTCTTTCACTTGAAAAAGTGTTGGTGAAATTGCTTTCAATTCATCTAATATGTCGTTTCTGTTTTGCATTTATTATTTGACTATTTTTTATTCAAAAGGTTTAATGATTCAACACAAATTCTTCAATTTTTTTTACTGCATGATGATATGATGCTTTCAAACCACCAACCGAAGTTTCTACAATTTCTGAAATTTGTTCGTACGGCATTTCATCATAATAACGCATCACAAAAACTTGTTTCTGCTTATCAGGCAAAGCATCAATGGCACGTTGTAATTTTGCAGTCAATTCATCAGCTTCCAAACCATCGCTTGCGCCACGATATTTCGCAGACGAACTTTCAATATCAACTGTTGGATGTTTTTTTACTTTATTGATATAAGTAATAGCTTCGTTGCTGGCAATTCGATACAACCAAGTATATAAACCAGATTCACCGCGAAAATTATCAATCGCATTCCAAATTTTTATGCATGTATTTTGAAGCACATCATTCGCATCATCGTGGTTCACAACATATCGGCGCACATGATAATACAAACGTTCCTGATAATTCGCCAACAAATTGCGAAACGCTTTTTCCTTAGATGCTGGATCTTTAAATTGAAGTAAAATTTCGTCGTCTGTTATTGGCATGTAATTGCTTAGACTATAAAAATAAACAAAGGTTTAATGTAAATTCTGAATTATTTTTAGAAATTATTATCTATTTTTAGAAATACACTTTCACCGAATAAATACAGCAACAAAAATGATTATTGATTTACATTGTCATCCAAACTTAAAATCGTTTAATTCAGGATTTCCAACACCAACGGCTAACATGTGGGACAAAATCCAGCATGTTATAGATAATAAATTGGCGAAATCAATTAGTGAAATTACAGAACATATTTCAAAAGAATCTCAATGTAATTTAGACAGTATGGTGGCTGGTAATGTGCGTGTTTTTCAAATCTCACTGTATCCAATCGAAAGAGGATTCTTGCATTTAAGGAATGTGCCTACAACTCTATTTGGGAAAAGAAGAATCAATGTTGCACAAGAAGTTGTTACTGGTTATAGTGCAAGTAGTATTGCTGAACAGAAAAAACATTACCGTTACTTTGAAGAAGTAGTTGCAGAATATAATTATGTAAAAAATCAACAAGGAAAAAGTCCAGACGGAAAAAATGAATTTGTAATAGTTTCTAATTATACTGAATTAGAAAAAGAGTTGCAGAAAAAAAACACCTACATTGGAATTATAACTATTGAAGGAACACACGTGTTTGGTACAGGTGCACCAGAAACCGACTTGCTGACAAAACAAAAACTAATTGAACAAATAACGAAAAACATTCAGGCAGTAAAAAATTGGGAACATCCACCATTTGTAATAAATCTTTCACATCATTTTTGGAATCATTTGGCTGGCCATGCTACCAGTTTTAAAAGACCAATTAACGGTTTAGTGAATCAAAATAAAGGAAAAAATAAAGGAATTACCGATGCTGGCTGGCACGCCATTCGTGAATTATTGAGCACCAATAATGGCAAACGAATTTTAATTGATACCAAACACATGAGCGTTGAATCGAGAAAAGAATATTATTCGTTTATTGATAATCACAATTATGTAAATCCAACCAGTAAAATTCCTATTATTTCAAGTCATGCCTGCGCCAATGGTTTTAAAACAATGGATGCATCAATTCGACAAAATGACATTTTTGCAAAGGCACGCAAATCGCGTTTATATAAATGGAGCATCAATATTTCGGATGAAGAAGCAAAAATTATTCATCATTCTGAAGGTTTAATAGGATTCATGATGGACAAAGGAAATTTAGGTGGAATTGATTTAATAAAAAAAATTAGTGCTATACAAGACGAAAAAAAGAAACGTAAGGAATTTGTTCAGTTGTTTTTGGATAATCTTTTTCAATTAGTGAAAGCAGTTGGTGAAAAATCTGGATGGAATATTATTGCATTTGGTTCTGATTTTGATGGTACCATAACACATATTGATTTATATCCATCAGCAGCAACTTTGCCTGCTTTTAAAAAAGATTTAATTGATTATTTGGAAAAATACGAGTATCAAAAAGAATATTGGTTTGGATATACACCAACTGAATTAATGGACAAAGTATTTTATAAAAACGCGATGGATTTTTATAAAAAGTTTTTTGTGTAACAAAGAAAGCTTCTATATATTTTGCTGCGACTACATAAAATGGTCGAATTCTAATTCATTTGTTGCAGATACTCATTAACAATCGACAATTAGTTTGTTTTTATGCAATATTACATCATAAAAATAAATAAAATGGAAAATACAAATCAACAGCTCCAACGTTTGACGACAAATAAAACGAGTAAAACAACATCTTTTTTAATGTTAGTAGTAATGCTAATTGCAATAACACTTATTTCTTGTAAAAAAGAAAAAGACGATCCAAATATCACATACCATTCCATCAACAAAACAATTTTGAACAATACAATTCCAAGCACAGCTATTGATTCTGTTGATTATGACGGTAATGGTAGTATTGATTTTCTTTTTGGCATTTTTAAAATAAGCAGTGACTCATTTTATGTAGCTTTTGAAGGACATGCAACTGCTTTCAATTTA
Source organism: uncultured Saprospirales bacterium (assembly GCA_938008535.1). Taxonomy (GTDB): domain Bacteria; phylum Bacteroidota; class Bacteroidia; order Chitinophagales; family JADIYW01; genus JADJSS01. The sequence continues at coordinate 29,638 of CALLKF010000104.1, forward strand.
GATACCACAGCAACAGTTGATGGTTTATATGTAGTAAACGAAACTGCTGGAACTACAACACCGTTATACATTCCTGGTTCAGACAACTATGATGTTGGTGGAATTGTGTCGTATAAATTTGGTATCAATAAAAAAGGTATTGCCGGCAAAGGCGACAGATATATAAGTTTCGCTTTTGCTTCGTCGCCTTCTAATATTCATTATGGTTGGATGAAAATGAACATTAGTGCAGATTATAAAACTTTTAAAATAATAGACTGTGCATTCAGCATATTAGCCAATACGCCAATTACATTAGGTGTGAAATAAATTTGGTGTTCTTAAATTTGAATTACTACTGGATTGAATAGTCTTCAACATAATAAGTACCTAAAATACTTTTTCGTAATTGAAGTTGAATATTTTTTTGAGAAGAAGAAAATGTTTTAATTTTATCTAATGTTGTTGGTTTTACTTTCATTCTAATGTCTTTATTTTGAAAAGTAAATGTGATGTGTTTTTTCTGTTTGTTTTTTAATACAATTGAATAGAATGTTATTGGACAAGTCTCTGTAAAAACTTCATGCTGTTTCGACTGTTGAATAATTGCAATATTTATAGGCATTTTTATCAATAAGAAAAAAACAAACGCTAACAAAATAGTACACAATCCATTCACAGCTACATGCATATTCTTGTTAGATTCATTTTGAAGACCAAAGATTGCCCATTTTTTAATAAAGTAATTTGCTATTGGCAATGCAATTAAATATAAAACTGACTTTAACCAAAATGGAAACAAAAGAATTTGATTGTCCATTTTTCGTGCAACAATAATTATCATTAAAGCTGCAAGAAAAAACCAAAATGCATATTTTAATGGTTTATTGTTCATTCTTTTCGTATCAATTTATATAAACGAATACCCAATAGTAATAAAATAATTAACGCAGCCAAACCACCAAGTCCAAATAAAAAACTTAAGTTGGTTTTTACTACTACTAAAAAAACAATTGCGAATAAAAAGATGGTTGCTACTTCATTCCAAATGCGTAATTGTGTAGATGTAAATGAGAACTTAGTTGACTGTTGTTGTTTAAAAATATAGTGTAACGAAAAATGATAACACACTAAAAAAAACACGAATGTTAATTTTATATGCATCCAAGGTTGTGATAAGGTTCCTGATTTTATTAATAACCAAATACCAAAACTCATCGTGAAAATACAAGATGGCCACGTGATAATGTACCATAATTTACGTTGCATGATTTTAAACTGATTAATTAAAATCGATTTGTCTGGTTCTGGTTTTTCATTTGCTTCTGTTGCATAAATAAATAATCTTGGCATATAAAATAAACCAGCAAACCAATTGACTACAAAAATGATATGCAATGCTTTGATGTATAAATACATGAAACGAATTTACGATTTACGATTTATGATTTATGATTTTTTTGAAATAAAAAAATCCGAAAGTTTAAAGCTTTCGGATTTTATCTTTCCTTTTGTTTTTATTTTTACTTTTCTAAAAAAATATATCCATTTACATTATCTTGAATAACTTTTTTAAATTTCCCTAAAACATTTTGTCCAAGCAAAGGTTCTGAACTAGATGAAACTATTCCTGCCTCAATATCTGTAAAAATAACATTCCCTATCTCAAGTTTTCTTATTAAAAATCTAGGGCTTCTAACTGTAGATCCATCTGCCAGTTGGTATGATTTGCCTGGCAAGAAATCATCATAGCTGATTACTTTCTGTCTAAGCAAGACGCTTACTATATCTGCTGTAACAGTTGTTTCACTAGCGCCTGTATCAAATATAAAATCTATTTCTCCTAAGTTATTAACCTTCACAGGTACTATTTTTGTACCTATACTAGAGCTACTCATCTTTATTTTAATAATATTATTATCAATTTGAGTACCAGTATTACTAGTTGAAATTTGTTTATATATACTAGAATTTTCTTTAGTTTTTACTGTAGTTTCTTCGTTTATCCAACATTTTACGGTGTATGTTCCGCCAACAATTAATTTTTTAGCAGCTACTTCTGCTTTTGTTGGCAAATATTGTTTATAGGTGGTCAACATTTTTTCTGCTTCTTCTGCAATTGATGCATCCATTTCTTTTGCTTTTTTGAAATAATCAAAAGCTGGCCACAACACAATTTGCGATTGGAAACCAGTTCCTGGACCACATAATTTTCCACTTGCTGCATACAGCGTTCCAATTAACAAATACGCTGTTCCCATTTTTGGATTATATACAATAGTTTGTTTAGCAAAATCGCGCGAAGCTGGAAAATCATTTTTTTCGTATTTGATGTTTGCCATGCTAAAATACAAGTCTGCTTTTTTCAAAGAATCTGTTTCTTTTGCTACTGCATTTTCGTACAAAACATACGCTGAATCATATTTGTTTAAGCGTGTATAAATTTTTCCTAAACGAATTGCATAGCTATAACTTGGCTCCATTGCGTTTAATTTTTTCAATAATTCTACATTGAAAGAACTATCTGCGCAACCTTTTGTTTTGTTATAAACCAATTTAATTGTTTCTAAATCATTTGGTTTTTCAACGTATTTTTTCCTGTAGATATCTAACAGTTTTGCACAATCTGTTGGATCTGATTTGTCAGCAAAATTTTGTGTATATAAATCATCTAATAAAGATTTTACTTCTTTATTAGCAGCTACATTTTTATCGTTTTTCGCAATATTTTTATCTAAGATTGCTGATAGTGATTCGTATTTTCCTTTTACAAATTCTGATGTTATATCTTCTTTTCCAAGTTGGTTTACTAAAAGTTTAAAGTAAGTTTGAATCACAAAAGGATAAGCATTATCACCACTTAGTTGTAATGATTTTTCGAAATTAGCTCTTGCATCTTTAATGCCAGAACCACCTTTATATTTTAATTGATCAACTGCTTTTTTTCCTAAAACGTAATCTGTTTGTCCATGACATTGCATACGTTTGTCATAAATCATCAACAAGGTGTCAACATATTTATCTTTTAAGCTAGCATCAGTTGTGTTTTGAATTAAATTGGTGTACAATAGTTCACCATCCATCATGGTTTGTAATCTAAAAGCAGGTGCTTCGTTATAAATAATTCTCCAGTAAGGAAAAGCATCATTGTAAAGTTGTTTTTTAAAAAACTCACGGTAAATAGAGTATGGTGCTGTAGTTTTAGTGCTATCACCATTTACATATCTTGGACAGTTTTGAGCTTGTAAACTACCTAACATTAAGAAGCATGTAGCAATTATTAAACTAATTTTTTTCATTTTTAAAATCAATTTTATTTATTTAAAATCAATAGTATTTTCTTCTAACAAACCATCTGTCGTTTAAGGATATTCCGATTTTTAGTTTCACAAAGGTTTCTTGCACTAAATTTTTCTGCGTTGTTCCTCTGCTTCCACCTTCTATTCCTAAATTGAATGCGTATACATACAATTTTTGAATTAATCCTTCTGGCGAAGTGGTTGTTATCACTATTGGTATACCTATGCCAAAGTTCATGCCAAATTCATTAATGTGTGTATTGTTGATGGCAATATTGGTACGTGAATAGCTGAAACCTGCTCTATATTTTAACTTTGAAAAGAATTTATTGAAGTTTTTATCGTTTGGTAAAAACTCACCACCAAAGCCAACTCGCCAGCTATTGCTGAGTTTTGATGGTGCACCAGCTTCGTATCCTTTATATTTACTCCAAGGTTGAAACCGAAAATCTATACCAGCTTTCCATTTTATACCTCTAAAAGCCATGATGCCAATATTGAGCGTAGCTGGAATTTTTATATTTGCAGCTTGATTGAATTTTTCAGAAAGTGTGTCTAAGATTTTATTATACTCTGATTGTGGTTTTATATAATCTGTAATAAAATCATTTAGGCCTATTGTTGATGTTCTAGTAGATAAATATTTAGAAGAGAACGTATAAAGAGCCTCTTCAAGCTGTGTATTTTTTCCAAATTTAATTGGTGCTGAACCAGACACACCAAACACTACATTATATAGTTTGTTGGTATCTTTTTTGCTTTTTATATCTAATACATATTGAAATCCTGCATTCCATACAAAACTACTTATTTTAGCATTGGTAAATGACCAAGAAGTATAGGAGTTTGGATCGAAATTTCCAGCTTTATCTGTAGGATAACCAAAAGTATTGTTATTTAATTTACCAAAAAGATAACCCATATTAAAACCAACTTGGAATCCTTTATATTTAAAACCATTGCCCCAAGATAAATTATAAATTGTACCAGAACCTTCGTATTCAAATTTCATTGCGTTTGAAGTATCTAATGTTTGCGATTGAGAAACTAAATAATCTTTAGATGAAAAAGGCAATAAGCTTGCACCAGTTGTCCAATATTTATTTGCCGGGAAAAAAATAGATAAATAATTTAAAGTGAAACTATTTTGTTTTGATTTGGTAGTTGCTGTTTTAATTTTCTCAAAATTACCCGAAATACCACCATCAAAAGTAGTAAGTTGCATAGTTGCATACGATGCTGGATTGATATAATTTGGCGATTCAGCAGATTGAAATGCAGCACCTAAGCCACCCATTTGTGCCGATTGCATATGATTATTATCTACTAAATAACCTAATCCGTAACGTGAATAAGGTGTGCTTTCTTGCGCATATGAACCAAAAGCTGCAACTACCAGAAAAAATAAAATTAATTTACGCATTATAGTTAAGTATATGATTGAGTCCAATTAATGTAAAATTGGGAAATGCAAATATCTTGTTTTTAAGCGTAGAAACCAACAAATCGGCATCACCACCAGTAATTATTATGTTCATTTGATGAAATTTAACTAAATAATCACTTATCATACCATCAATTTCTTTGCTTGTGCCATAAATTCCACCAGCCATCAGGTTTGATTTGGTGTCGTTACCAAGCATTTCCGCTTTGTTTTCCAATTCTATTAACGGCAATTTACCGGTAAACGTATGCATCGCTTTAAAGCGCATTTTCAAACCTGGATGAATGCTGCCACCGAGAAATTCATTTTTTTCGTTGATAAAATTAAACGTGATGCAAGTTCCACAGCCAATTACTAAATTATGTTGATTTGGAAATTTTGTTTGTGCCGCAGCAATTAAAGCCAATCTGTCTTTTCCTAAAGTATCTTTTGAAGAATATAAATTTTGAAACGGCAATTTTGTTGCTGTATCTAAAATTAAATGTTGTGGCAATTCTTTTAATGCGTTTAAAATGTATGCTGGAATTTCAATCGTACTGGAAATAATGGATTTCTCAATTTCAAATCTTGAAACAATTTCTGCGATATTTATTTCTTTGGAATTTTCAAATGTCATTACAGTTGACAAATTTTCTTGATTGAAAATGCCAATTTTGGTGCGCGTGTTGCCGATGTCGATTGCTAAGTTCATGCCCTAAAAAACGATATTATTAAACACATAGTTACATAGTTTCTATTAAAAATACCTCGAAAAGTTTAGTATAGTAAAAGCTACGCTTTTATAGTTTGTTGCTATGTGTAAATTTTAATTTCTATATAAATCTTTGAAGTCGACAATTTCTATGAAACCATGTGTTTTAAATTATTTTTTTACTTGTTGAATTATTCGTCAAAATTCCGTTTTCCATGTTTTCTATCAACACCAAACCTGGTGTTTTTCCAATTTCTATTGAACCCAAACTGTCAGCAAATCCTAATGCTTTGGCACCGTTTAAAGTTGCCCATTTTAAAACTGTTTCGAAATCTAAATACGAACTAAACTTCAATATAGTTTTCATTTCTTCTAAAATATTCAATTGCCAGTTCGAAGTTAAACTATCTGTTCCAATGCAGACTTGCGCATTGGTTTCTAAAAAAAAATTATAATTCGGCAATCGGTTTTCAATGTATAAGTTGGCATTTGGACAAGTTGCCCAAAATGTAGCGTCAGCATTTAAAACATCAAATGCAGCCAAAATATCCTCTTTTGTAGTCAGTGTATTGTGTACAAAAAGGTTTCTGTTTTGTTTATCTAAATATTCTAATGCATAGTGTATTGCAGTATTGTTGGTGTAAGGAATGTGTTTTGTATCGAAACCAATACCTTCGTAAAATCTAATAAAATTGCCTTTTCTGGTTTGAAAAAGTTCATTTTCTGCTGGTGTTTCCTGGTTATGAATGGAAATTGTTTTTTGTTCGATAAAGTCAGAATGACAAAGCATCTCAAATAACCTTCTCGAAACCGAATAATTAGCATGTGGAACTTTCGACTTTTTGTTTTTAGTTGTTTCTGATAATTCATTAAAAACAGCATCGTATTGTTCAATAATTTTATCCGTATTTTCTTCCTGAAACAAATCGAAATATTCTACAAATGTATAATAATGCAGATTTTCTTTTCTTTTTTGAGCGAACGTATCGGTTGTATTAGAAATATCGCCAACCGCAACAATTCCTGAATCAATCATGTTTTTTTCTTCGCGTTCAATGGCTGCCTGAATGACTTCCGAAGAATGATTTCTGTTTTTTATTACTTGAGAAATAAAATCTATCAAGCCGGTTCCTGTTTGCGCAACACCATTCAAATGCGACAATTCCAAATGACAATGTGCATTAATAAAACCAGGAACAATGATTCCATCAAATATTTCTATTTCACTTTTATCATGATTATAGATAGAATCAATAGAAATAATCTTTCCATTTTCATCAATAATTATAACACCATTTTCGATTGGTGAAGATGTGATTGTATAAATTTTATCGGCTGATATTTTACGAAATGACATAACTACAAAGATATAAAAGTGTTTTGTCTTTAGTCAATGAAAAAGTTGACCTATCTTTGCATAGAATTGGAAAAGTTAGCAGACATACGAACACTCACCAAAGAACAACTGATTGCACAATTAGAGCAATTAGGTGAAAAGCCGTTTCGTGCCAAACAAATTTATGAATGGCTTTGGCAAAAATCTGCTGTAGATTTTGATGACATGACGAACCTTTCTAAAGATTTACGTGAGAAATTAAAAGCACATTTTTCCATTCTTCCAATTTCTGTTTATAAAGTGCAGCAATCAAATGATGGCACTATAAAATCAGCATTTCAATTACACGACAAACATTTAATTGAAGGCGTGATGATTCCAACTGAAGATCGAGCAACGGCTTGTGTTTCTTCGCAAGTTGGTTGCAGTTTAACGTGCTCGTTTTGCGCTACTGGTTTTTTGAAAAGAGAACGCAATTTAACAGCAGCTGAAATTTATGATCAAGTAGTATTAATCAATAATCAAACACAAAAAAGCATTGGCAAAAACCTAACAAATATTGTGTTCATGGGTATGGGTGAACCGTTGTTAAATTATTCAAATGTATTATCTGCAATAGATAAAATTACTTCAGAAGATGGCTTGAACATGTCAGCAAAACGCATTACGGTTTCTACGGCTGGAATTGCGAAAATGATAAAAAAACTCGCTGATGACAATGTGCGTTTCAATTTAGCATTGTCATTGCACGCAGCTGATGATGAAAAACGCAACACCATCATGCCTATTAACGAGCAAAATAATATTGAAGTGTTGATTGAAGCGTTGCAGTATTTTCAAGCAAATTGCAAAGGCGAAGTTACGTTTGAATATATCTTGTTAGATAGTGTGAACGATACGATTGATGATGCAAAAAAACTGGTGGACATTTGCAAACAATTAGACGATGTAAAAATCAACGTAATTGAGTACAATAAAATTGAGCAAGCAAATTTTCATAAATCAACCGTTGAAACACGCGAAAAATTTATCGATTATCTAACCAAACATAAAGTAATTGCTAATGTGCGAAAAAGTCGTGGTAAAGATATAGACGCAGCTTGCGGCCAATTGGCAAATAAAAATTAAAACACAGATTTAAATAATGAAATAGATTTTCGCGGATTAAAAATTTGAATATGTTAGATGAATTTTTAAGTACAGCTTTTGGTGAATTGATTTTTCGTCCAGTTGGAAAAATAATTGGTATTATCTTATCAAGAATTGGTGCTGCTATTATGTGGTTATTACGTTTTGGAACTCGACCTTATAAAAAATGCTTAAATGAAGATGAGTACGGTTTGGTGCCACATACAATTGGTTTTGCATTTCTATTTGGTATATTTTTTATGATAATGTTATATGTAAATTAGTGGTTTTCCATGTGTTTTTTTTTGGTGGTTTTCCTCTATTTTTTATTTTAAAAAAACCTTTAATTTTATTTCAATAAAAATAACAACTATGAAAAATTTCAGTTTGATTTTATTAAGCATACTTATTTTGTTTGCTTGTAAAAAAGAAGAAGACAAGAAATCCGTTTTAATTGAAGAACTGGCAAAAAGCGAATGGCGCAAAACCAGTATTTTATATTCTGCAGACTCCATAGCGCCAGATACTATTCCATCTTTTTCACCTGCTGTGCTTCTTTGCAAGGCAGATAATATATGGCATTTCAATGCAACTACGAATACTTTTATTTTGGATGAAGGACCATCAAAATGCGATGTGTCTGATCCGCAAATAAAAGAAGAAGGTTCTATTGAAGACTTAAACAATGGGTCTCAGTTGCGTGTAGTTGGTGGAACTACCAATGAAATATGGGAAATTGAATCGCGTTCCGCTTCTTCATTTCGCGTAAGTTATTTTGGAAAACTTGGAACACAAACTCGGAAATTTAGAGTAACGTTTACGAAAATATAAATTCATCAAACCTTGAAGGTTTTTAAAACCTTCAAGGTTTATTTTTTTACTCTTTCAGCAATCCTTTTTCCAACGCAATTTTTACCAAACCAGCTGCGTTTTTGACACCGAGTTTGCTAATCAAATTCATGCGATGCGTTTCAACAGTTGATACACTTAAGAATAAGGTGTCGGCAATTTCTTGTGTGGTTTTTTCGTCAACAATTAATTGCAAAATTTCTTTTTCGCGACGCGTTAATTTTGGAATGTATGACGTGTCTTTTTTTTGACCAAGTGATTCTTTCAATAATATTTCTTGCATGGCTGGTTGAATAAATTGTTTGCCATTGAGCACATTTTCAACTGCTGTTAAAAATTCAGTTTCCGATGCATCTTTTAATAAATAACCATCAGCGCCATTTCGTAAAGCAGTTTTTACTAATGCTGTTTCTTCAAACGAAGTCAGCATCACGACTTTCATGGCTGTATATTTTTTCTTGAAAATTTTCAATGCTTCCAAACCATCATCGCCTTTTATATTAATATCTAAGAATAAAACCTGTGGTTGTGTTTGTTCTAAAGTCGTATTTGCTTCTGGTAAATTATTGATTGCAAAGACTACTTTAAATTCTTTTTTAGTTGAAAAAACAGCCGAGACGCCTTGCAAAACAATTCCGTGATCATCAATAATTCCGATAGTTATCATAAAATATAGTAGTTTGAGAATAAAAATAATATTTTTATACTGTGTTTCGTATTAAACCAAAAATTAATTTGTCAATCTTCATCAAAAGCAAGCTGTTGTTTTTGTTTATGATTCTGTTTTTGGTTAAAAACACAAATGCAGAAAATGTAGATACGCTTTTTAAACGTGCACAATATTTTGAGAAAACGAATGTTGACAGCGCTAAAGTTTATTACTCTAAAATACTTGGTGCTGAATATTTATCAGAAAAAATGCCTGATGTGTATGCAAAATCACTCAGGAAATTTGCCGTTTTAAATGCAGAAATAAACGATGATAATTTAAATGTGGTTTATTGCAAGCAGGCAATTTCTATTTTTAAAAAAATTAAAAATTATAAAGAAGTTGGAATTACCTACAATTCTATTGCCAACATTTATCAGGTAAAAGGTTTTTTTGATTTAGCAATTTCAAATTATCAAAAAGCTGCTGCCATTTTTGATTCTATTCAATTTTATAAAGGTTTGACGATTTGTTATAGCAACATCGCATCAATTTATAATAATACGGAACAATTTAAAAATGCGCTGCAATATAATTTATTGGCACTTCAAACAGCTTCTCGAACAAATGACACATTCAGTATCGGCATGATTGCAAATGATGTATCAATTGCATTCACTAAAAATAATTTAATTGACAGCGCAAAACTATATGCTTCCTTGGCTTTAAAAAATGGACAATTGCTGCAAAATAATTTTGTGATTGGTTATTCATACAAAGCTCAATTTGAATATTATAAAGCTCAAAAAAAATGGAATGAAGCAAATCAAAGTGCGCAAAATTCTATCAATTATATTTTAAAAACGAACTCTGATTATGATGCTTGTTTAGCATATTGCAATTTGGCTGAAAGTGCAGTAAATACTGGCAAAATTAACGAAGCAGAAAGTTCAATTGTCAAAGCAGAAAGCTTTGCAAAAGCTATCAATTCATTTCAATTATACAAACGTGTATATAGTTTACACAAACTCATTTCTGAGAAAAATGGCGATTATAATAATGCGTTTCAATATGCGCAATTGTATCAGCAATATAGTGATAGTGTTTTTTTTGAAAAAAGAAATAATACGTTGAATGAGTTAGAAACACAATATCAAACTGCAAAAAAAGAAGCAAAAATTGCACAGCAAAAAATAGAAATTCAACAACAGGAAATTAAAACCAAACAAGCTCGAACTCGTTTGTTTATTGCATTGTTTTTTGTGTTGATTTTATTATTAAGTGCGATTGGTTTATATTTTTATTTACAACAGCGCCAAAAATTATTACAAAATAAAATTATCACTATAGAACAACAAAAGAAATTAGAATTAACGCAAGCTATTATTGATGGCGAAGAAATGGAACGTATTCGTTTGGCAAAAGAACTACACGATGGTATTGGTGGTTTGATGAGTATGATTAAATTACAGTTTACCAATTTTAAAAAATCGCACACAGAAATTCAAGAAAATCCAGAATATAATGATGCATTGAGTTTGCTGAATACAGCATCTCAAGATATACGAAAAATATCGCACGCGTTGATGCCATCTGCGCTCGAACGTTTAGGTTTAATTGATGCTACAGAACAATTTTGTACGCAAATGCAACAAAGTGCAAACATCGAAATTGATTTTCAGCATTATAATTTAGAAACACGCTTACCACAAAAAATGGAATTGCTGATTTACAGAATGATCCAGGAATTGCTGAATAACATTATTAAATATGCAAACGCAAAAGAAGTTTTAGTTCAGCTTTCAAAAAATGAAAAAAATATTTCACTAACAGTTGAAGACGATGGAATTGGTTTTAATATTTCAACCATAAAAAATAAAGATGGAATTGGCTTGCATAGCATGCAAAACAGAATTCATTTACTTGGTGGAAAAATGGACATTGATTCAGTGATTAACAAAGGAACTTCGATAAATATTGAGTTGCCGACAGCTTAAAAAAAGAGTTCCGAACTTTTAAAAAAGTTCGGAACTCAAATCAAATAACAACTAATGTTTTATGGTTTTCTGGCTGTTATGTTTTTGCGTTTTTATTTATTCGTAAGAGATGGTTTTAGTTATCGTGTCAAAGAAATCTACACTTTCGTGCAATGTTCCAACTGTTTTATGATCTACAATTGATATAATTCTGCCTTTCGAATCCATTGAATAATCATATTGATGCACAGTGAAGTTGTTGGTTGGTTTATTATTTTTTAATGTCACCCTTTTTATTAATTTGCTATACATTAAGGTGGTTGTCATGTTGTTTAATTCTAATACTTTAAATAGTTTAAACGGTGCAAAATTAACAGGCAATTCATTGATTCCTTTTTTAAAACCAACACTTTCATCGTAAGTAACTTTTACTGTATCTATTCCAATTCCATTTACAATAAAACTGCTAATATTTCCATTTTCGTATTGTGCATTTTTAATTAAAAACTGTTGGCTGTTCGTGCTGCTTACCACATTTTTAATTGTTGAATTGCTATTGATAATAAAATTGTTGGTTACAGATGTATTGGTTGTATTAAAATCGTGCATCTGTTTATCGCTTGACAATAACATGGTTTGTGGTTGTATAGAGAAATTTCTATCTGAAATAATATTCTTATATCCATTTTGGCTTGCTGACTGGAATACAATTACAGAATCTGTTCTGTTGGCAGATTTTGCTACATATTTAACCAGGTTGTTGTTTGCATAGGTAAATCTTTCTTCCAATATAATTCTATTGTTTGCATCACGAGTAATAATAGAAACCGGTTTTTCGTTTACCACCGTTGGCGTGTTATTTTGGTTGCTGTTTGAATTTGGCGTTACGTCATTTTCTTTTTTGCAAGATGTAAAAGTTGCTGCGAAGATTACTGCAATTATTGCTATCATCATTCTGTTTGTTGTTTTGTTCATTTTGTTGTTGTTTATTTTGTTTTAAAATTTTGTGCTTATTTGATATTGTAAAGTTGCTCCAATTGGCAAATTTTATCTTCGACACAAACCACCAAAAAAAAAATTCATGGTAAACCACCAGTTTATAATTGATGAATAATTGAGTTGTTGAATGTCAGAATAAATAAATAAAAAGAGATGGTCTCGCAAAAGCGAGACCATCTCAACTTCAAAATAAACAACTAAGAAAAATTATTTAAAGAATTCGTTTGATACCATTCCATTCGATGTCCAACTTGCTTGATTTGTTCTGAATGTTGTTTGATCATCAGAAACAAAATCACTATCAAAAATTAATCTTCCTTGACCTGCTTTTAAAAATGCATTAGTGGTGTTTTTTATTTCTTTTAATGACATTAAAGCTGAACGTAAATTTTTAATAGATGATTCACCTGAAACTTTAACACCTGAAAAAACTCTAACAAACTGTTGTATGTCTGTTGTATCAGAACCGTTTAATTTATTATTATTAGTAATTACAAAGATGGAAAAAAGACTGTCGTGTCCGGAAATATACGATGATACATCATCTGAAATTGTAGAACCAGTTTTAGACTGCACATTTATTTCCTGTTTTAAGTTATTTTGGTTAGTGAATTTTACTTTTAAATCTGTAAATAAATGACCAACTTCAAAATCATCGAAATTAGATGCAACCAATTTCCAAGGCGAACCTAAATAAATTCCTTCAACGTTTGGTGGCGCAATGCCTTCATTTATTGGCATTCCAAGGTCCTTTAATTTTTGAATGATAGAATCAGGAACTTGATTTATTACTGCTTGTGGCAAACCAATGGTTGAATCTATCGGTGTATTTGGTGTAATTACTGCATCGTTTTTCTTGCAAGATGTAGTTGCTGCTGCGAAGATAATTGCTACCATAGCAATTAATAATCTGATTTTGTTTTTGTTTTTCATTGTTTTAAAATTTAAATTTTGTTTGAAATAGTTTATGATTTTGTGACTTGTTTTAGTAAGAAATAGTGCTTATTACTATTTTTTGAGATGATGTGCTTGCCGTTGTGTTTGTTACAGTATCCGTAATTTTTGTTACTCTATTGTTTGCATCAAATTCGTATTGATAATCATGTGTTTCGAATCTGCTACCACCAAATGTTGTAATTACTTGTTTAATTAATTTACTGTATAAAACAGTTGACGTTGCGTTTTCTTGTTCCAAAACTTTATAATTAAATATTGGTTTAAATGCTAAAGGAATTTCGTTTATACCTTTTTGATATGGTAAATTATTGTGGTAATTAATATCAATACGAACTTCTGCACCAATAGTCGATAAATTATTGTTTGTGTATGCAAACTCACCAACTGATTGTGTTGAATTATCTGGTCTAACTTTAGTTATTCTGGTTAATTTTGTTTGATTATTTACAAAATCAATTTGATCATTTGAGCTAAAAACTGCTTTAAATGTTTTGTCTGTATTATATGTCAATACTTGACTAACAGTAGTAGAACCTTGTCTTTTAAAAGAAACACTATTTGCAGAAACTAACACAGAATCTTCACCATTTCGTGTTATTGAAATATAGTTTTTTAATTTACCTACAGCATCATAGGTATAAAATTCTTTTCTTACACTGGAACCATTTTCTGTTGTAATGATGCTTCTTGGTTTTATTGAAACTGCTGGTGATACTGGTGTTACAGGAATACTTGGTGGTGTGTTAACGCTTGGATTTGGTGTTGGTGTTACGTTGTTTTCTTTTTTACAAGATGTTGTTGCTGCTGCGAAGATTACTGCAATTATTGCTATCATCATTCTGTTTGTTGTTGTACTCATTGTTTTTAATTTTTTATTGTTTATTAATTTATTTTGATTTTATGCTGATTGATTATTTGCTTGCATACGCTTGCGCAGGTTTTGTGTATTGTGCTGCATCTTCAAAAACTAATTGATTGTTTTCTACTGAATATTTTACAGGTGCTGTTTTTTCATTTCCATGCATGATGTAAATTGCATCAGCTTTTACCATCCAGTTTCCTTTTCCTGTGATCACATATTTTGCATCTTTTTTTACGAAAGAAATGTAAGTTCCGTTTGCATTGAACTGGCAATATTCAGTTTGATTAGATGAATAGTTTGCAGATGCTTTTTCCCAAGTGCCAACTAATTTTTTGTCGGTGTGTTTGTAGATAAGGTCGAATTGTTCTGCGCTCATTTTTTTTGTTTTTGCAAATGTTGTGCTGAATGCTGTCATTAACACGATGATGATTGCTGCGATTGTTTTGTTTGAATTTTTCATGGTTATTGTTTTTTATTTGTTTTAAATGTTGTTCTTATTTGATGTTGTAAAATTGCGCCTATTCGCAGCGTTTATCTTCAACGCTTACCACCAAAGAAAAAATTCATGGTTTTCCTTAGTTGTTAGTTTATTGCTTTTGTTTGCTTTTTGTAATACAACAACTTGTTATATAAATCAATCATTTCAAATAGTTTTTTGTATTTTCACAACTATATTATTTTATTATGCTGAGAATGTTTTTGTTTCTAATCGTAGTGGTATTTAATACGTTTTCTTCATTACAAGCTGCGTGCGGTTTAAGGCAATCTGAAGTCAAAATATCTATTACACCAGATGATTATCCAGGTGAAATATCTTGGAGTCTTCGCGATAATTTTACAAACGCACTGATTGATTCAGGTCGCGCTGTTGGAGACACTATTTGTATTCCATCAAACCAATGCGTAGTGTTTTCTATTTTTGATTCACAAGGTGATGGCATTTGTTGCGCGTATGGAATTGGTTCTTATTCTGTTTCTTTAAACAACACAATCGTTGCTTATGGTGGAAATTATGGCTCAAAAGAAACAACTGTATTTAATTGTGCTGCTGGTGTTGCTTGCACAAATCCAAGCATTGCAAGAGAACAAACAATGACTGCCTTATTTCCTGATGCCTGGTACACATTTGTTCCAGATACAAGCGGAATTTATGTTATCAGCACTTGCTCATTAAACAACACTTGCGATACTAAATTATACGTTTACGATGCTTGCGCTGGAATTAAAATTGATGAAAATAATCCAGGAACTATTTTTTATAATGATGATGCATGTGCAAATGAGCAAAGTGAAATTGTAGCAGATCTGATAGCTGGCAAAACATACTACATACGTGTAGGAGACTTCGCAACCAGTTGTGCAAACAAACGAATTACTTGGAAAATTTCTTACAGTGGTCCAATTAAAGGTTGCATGGATTCTACTTCTTGTAATTATAATCCATTGGCAACTATCGATACAGGTGGTTGTGTTTATGGACCAAGTCCATTGTGTCCTGCACCAGATTTAGAAGTGGTTCAATCTGAATTAGAAGCAACGATGGCTATTGATAATTTGACTGTAACTGCCAATAATTGCTACATTGGTGAAGGTTGTCTAACTGGTTATGGAACACGAAGATTAATTCGATTTTCTACACACATTAAAAACATAGGTAATCAAGATTATTTTATTGGATCACCAGATGCTTCGCCAGATCAATTTGTTTATGATGAATGTCATGGTCATTATCATTATAAAGGTTATGCAGAATATATTTTGTACAATCAAAATTATCAACCACTTCAATCTGGATTTAAAAATGGTTTTTGTGTCTTAGATTTAGAATGCGATGGTGGTGGAAGCGCGAAATATGGTTGTGGAAATATGGGTATTTCTGCTGGTTGTGGTGATATTTATAGTTCAGATTTAGATTGTCAATGGATTGATATTACTGACATTGATACTGGAAAATATACGTTTGTAATCAGAGTAAATTGGGATCGTTCGCCAGATAAATTAGGTCATCACGAAAGTCGTTACGATAATAATCAGGCAATGGTTTGTCTGCATATTTATTTAGATAATACAGGAAAAAAAATCTTTGATATTCTTCCTGATTGTGCTGCATTTAGAGATTGTGCTGGTGATATCTTTGGTAGTGCGTTGCTCGATTGTAGTAATATTTGCAATGGTTCTTCAGTTCTTGGTGATGTAAATAGTAATCATGCTGCAGATTCTTTGGATGTCACTTCATATCTTAATGGATTAAAAGAAGATGCACTTACATATCGTTCTTGTATTGATTTAAATGGTGATGATTTCATTACCGTTACAGATGCAGTTAGATTAAATGGATGCTTGCTTCAAAATACAGGTATACATACACATACAGGAAACTATCAGAATACACATAAGCACTGCGAGTTTCCTTTTAATATTTACAATCCATTTGACAGCAGTATTTTTAGCATTGCAAATGTTAACTGGAATCAAAAATATATAGACTTAAATGTGCTAAATCCATCAGCATTATTATTAGCATACGAATTTAAAATGCATGGACTTGTTATTGACTCCGTTGTAAATACTATTAATGGTATTTATAAACCTGATATTCGCTGGTCAAATACAGGTCACATTGTTTGCGCATCGTTAAATGAAAACTCTTTATTCAGACAAACCATTCCAAAGAATTTTCTGCGCATTTATTATAGGAATCTTACAGATACCATTATTTATATCGATACCATTATTGCTGTAGTCAATTCAAATTATGAAGAAATAAAAGGTAAAATTGGCGGCACTTTCTTTAAAGAACCTCACGACACCTTAATTATTACTGGTTTGTCGCATGCAATTTCCAGCGAATTGGTGATGGTTCCAAATCCTACAACAGGTTTGTTTACGATTAACTTTAGCGATTTTTCTTCTATGCAAAATATACCTATTTTTATTACAGATGTCTTAGGAAAAAAAATACAGCCAACTTTTTATTACGAATCAAACAATCGGGCAACTATTAATCTTTCTGGACATGCAGCTGGAATATATATCTTGCAAATTATAAAAGGAAACAAAAATTTCAGTAAGCAAATTATATTGGTTGATAAATAATTTTTTGCATGAAACCAACATGAAATACATTCATTTGGTTGAATAATGTGTAATATATTTGCACTTTTATCGACTCATAAATTAGCATTTTTTTAAATTTTGGAGCAACTGTTTTTACAAACCATTAATGAACATCAGCGCATCTTACATAAAGTGTGCCGTATGTACACGTCTAATCAAGACGATCATAATGATTTGTTTCAGGAAATGATTCTGCAATTATGGAAAGCATTTCCATCGTTCAGAAACGAAGCAAAAATTACAACGTTTATGTATAGAATTGCATTGAACACGGCAATTTCTGGTATTCGTAAAAAGAAAATAAAAACAACAGAACTCGAATCCATTTCATTTCAGATTAAAGAAAATATCGAAGAAAATTTTAATGATGAATTGAAATTATTATACGCATCTATTGAGCAATTATCTGATGTAGAAAAATCAATTGTGTTATTATTTTTAGAAGACAAACCTTATGACGAAATAGCGGAAATTACTGGTATTTCAGCCAATTATGTAGCCGTAAAAATGAATCGAATTAAAGAAAAATTAAGAAAACTATTAAATGTAAAATAATGGTAGAATTAGAAAACTTGAAAGATATTTGGAAGCAACAAATACAACCAACTATCGACAAGCAAAACATCGAAAAACAAGAAATTGAACGCTTATTAAAAGGTCGATCTACTTCTATTTTAGAAAAGTTGAAACGAAATTTATTACTTGAAATTGCTATGTTTGTTGTGTGTTTACTCTTGGTTGCAGCTGTTCCATTTTATTTTAATTCAACACCAGTAACTATTTTATTTATAGCAGCATTGGTTTTTATTTTTATTCCATATCTATTTTATTACATCAAAAAATACAATGAATTAAATAAGTTTTCCATTTTTCATAACAATATAAAAACAAGCTTACAATCGTTGATTTTACAATTAGAAAAATTCTTAAAAATTTATTTTTATGGAAGTTTAATTTTAGCACCATTCTCTGTTTTCATTTCTGCTTTAGCATGTTTATATGAAATGAAAGCACTTGGTTATTTATTATATTTCGATGAATTTAGCAAACCAACCTTGGCCATTATTTTGTCTTTTGCATTGGTATTTACATTGTTGTCTTATCCAATTTTAAAATGGTATTTACGAAAACTCTACGGACAACACATAGAAACATTGAAAGCATATTTAAAAGAACTGGAAGAAGTTGAGTAGTTGAAAGTTCACAGTTTTACAGTTGACAGTGAACCGTGAACTGATAACCAACATCATTTCCATTCAACCACCACACCACGTTTTTTATTCTGTAATTCTTCTGGTATATTTTTCAGAATTTGTTTTTTTAATACTTGAATAAATTTCTTTTTAACAATACTTCTAGCATATACTATACTTATTTCTCGCAAGGGTTTTGGTTTCTTAAACGTGGCAATATTATTGAATTGTTTGGTCGATAATTCTAGTGCGGCCAATTCTGGCAACAGCGTAAAACCACCTTCTGTTTCCACCATTTTTTTCAGCGTTTCAATTGAACCCGTTTCGTATTTTAATTGTTGATTTATTTTTTGCTCTTTCGTACACAAATTTATAATCTGATTTCTAAAACAATTGCCTTGTGAAAGCATCCAAACATCATCGCGCAAAATATCGTTTGCATCTAGATTTTTTTTCTTTGTTAATGGATGATTTGCCTGTGCATACACCATAATTTCTTCGTAATACAATGGCTCTTCAGTTAAATTATTTTCGTGCAATGGCGTTGCTAAAATTCCAACATCAATTTCATCTTTATTCAATTTCTGAATAATATCTTCAGTTTTCAGTTCTTGAATAATGAGTTTGATGCCTTTATATTTTTTTATAAAATCTCCTAAAAAATAAGGCAATAAATACGGTGCAATCGTAGGTATAATTCCAATGGATAAACTACCTTCAAAACTATCATCAAAACTCTTTGAAATAGTTTCTAATTTTTTGGCTTCACGCAAAATAATACGCGCTTGTTCAATTAAAGCAGCACCAGCTTCTGTTGGTAGTATTGGTTGTTTGCTTCTGTCAAAAATGATTATTTTTAATTCTTCTTCTAATTTTTTTAATTGCATCGATAAAGTTGGCTGCGTCACCAAACATGCATCGGCAGCTTTTGCAAAATGACGGTAATTGTCAATAGCTAAAAGATATTCTAATTGTGTGAGTGAAATATTCATGTATCAGTTTTTCTTATTGAATTATAAAATTAATCAATTTTTATTATTAAACAAATTCACCATCTTTGTATCATCAAATAAATAAGAAAATGAGCAAAACAAAAAATAACACACAAATCGGCTTAGATAGCAAACAATCTGAAGCATTAGCAACTGAACTAAATGCGTTATTGGCAAACTTTCAATTGTATTATCAAAACACACGTGGTTTACATTGGAACATAAATGGAAAACATTTTTTTGAACTACATGTAAAATTTGAAGAAATCTATACCGATGCGCAATTAAAAATAGATTTGATTGCAGAACGAATTTTAACGCTTGGCTTCACACCATTGCATACGTTTTCTGATTATCTAAAACTTTCAAAAATTAAAGAAGGAAAAAATATCAGCGATGCAAAAACTGGCGTTGAGTTAATTGTAAGTAGTTTGCAAACTATTATTTTATTAGAAAGAGCCATTCTGAAAACAGCAGATAAACTCAATGACGAAGGAACCAATACAATGCTCACGGATTTCATTACACAACAAGAAAAAGAAATTTGGATGTATTCTGCTTGGTTGAAACATTAATAGATTTTACTTATCATATTATAAATAACAATCGATTTTATTTATTAGAATATTTCGTAAATTTGCATATTAATTATTATTCATCACTTTAAAAAAATAAACAAAAATGGCTTTATTATCAGTAGGACAAAAGTTTCCTTCATTCGACAAAAAATCAGTAGTAAGTGTAGAGAAAGGTAAAGAATTTCAAAACTTAACAAACGATGTGCATCAAAAAGATGGCAAATGGATGGTTATCTATTTTTGGCCAAAAGATTTTACATTTGTTTGTCCAACAGAAATTATTGAATTCGACAGCGCAAACGGTGATTTCAAAGACCGCGATGCAGTTTTGATTGGTGCTTCAACTGATTCAGAATTTGTACATTTAGGTTGGAGAACAGCGCACGAAGGTTTAAACAAAATTAACCATCCAATGTTGGCTGACACATCAAAATCATTATCACGCGAATTAGGCATTTTAACGGAAGGCGAAGAAGTTTGCTACAGAGCAACATTCATCGTTGATCCACAAGGAATTATTCGTTTTGTTTCTGTAAACGATTTATCAGTTGGAAGAAACGTAAAAGAAGTAATTCGTGTTCTAGACGCATTACAAACTGACGAATTGTGCCCTTGCAACTGGCAAAAAGGCGAAGCAACACTATCGTAGTTATAAGTAAAAAGTAGTAAGTGATAAGTTTTTATCACTTACTCTTTTTTTTGCTTATCACATATTACTCATCACTTATCACTAACAACATGCACGAAACTATACAAGAACTTTTAGCTGACTTAGGAATTGATTCTACGTATTCCAATCCGACTTTGCAACACTTAGCAACTGCTGACAGCAAATATTTGCGCGATTTGAAACTGAATGTAAAAGCGGTTTTGACTTCAGAAAATTTAAGTTTGAAAGAAACGCATTTGTTGGCATTAGCGATTGCATCTAACAACAATAAAGAAATTTTAGTGAATGCGTTTGCTGCGAAAGCAAAAGCAAATGAAGCCACAGATGCCGAAATTGCGGATGCACAAGCATGTG
Organism: uncultured Saprospirales bacterium; assembly: GCA_938008535.1. Classification (GTDB taxonomy): domain Bacteria; phylum Bacteroidota; class Bacteroidia; order Chitinophagales; family JADIYW01; genus JADJSS01. The sequence continues at coordinate 50,711 of CALLKF010000104.1, forward strand.
CTTCGTTGTTGGCAGCAAATAATGTTTTTTATCGTTTTCGTCATTTTGTAGATAAAGAAGTATATAACAATGCGCCTGCAAAATTGCGCATGAACATTATGATGAGTCCTGTTTTAGGAAAAGAATTTTTTGAATTAGTAAGTTTAGCAGTAAGTGCAGTAAACGGTTGCGAAATGTGCGTGAAAAGCCACGAACAATCGGTGTTGCACGCTGGCGGAACCGAAAACCGAATTTGGGATGCTATCCGAATTGCAAGTATTATCACTAGTTTAGGAAAGATTATCTACTAATCTTAATAACGATTTCAGTCCTGAAACATAATCGAAGCCGTTTGCAAAAGCAGGCGGCTTTTTTCGTTTCTATAATTTTTGTATCTTGTTTTATAAAACTATACTATGAATTTATCTTACAACTGGTACAAATACAACTTAAATGTGATCTGTGATAAATGCAGCAAACCAATTCCGTTTCAAGCTGTTGAAGGAAATCCGACGTGCGAAGAATGTGGATATATCTCTGATAAAACCTGGACAGAAGCGGTTGAGTTTTCTAACATCACAAAATTGAATGAGTACGATGACGGTAGCACTAATTTTATGGGTTTTATGAGTATTGAAATGAATTACCATAAAGTGGCTGCTATCAACTGTTTTCATTGTCATCATGTGGTTGAAACACCAACAGATACTGCTCTTGCAGAAATTGATTGTGCGAATTGCAGTCAAAAACTTTCTTTTGTTTCTATAAATGAAACAGAACTGAAAAATTTAGTTTTTTACTTTCATAAAAACGAAAAGACAAATCCGAAAGGAAATATCATTGCCGTGCGCTGTGCATCGTGCGGTGCGCCGCTGGAAGCAGACAGCACTAAGAATGAATACACTTGCAACTTTTGCCAAACGCTGAATATTGTACCACCTGCGCTGCGCGCGAAGAAAGTGCTGGACGATGTGTATGTCGGCTGGAACGGAAAGCTGTAACTTTCTCTTATTTCCTAAAAGCTTCTTTTACTTAATTTAGACCTACTCTGAACCGAGAAGACTCAAAGTTTTATTGAGATAAGAATAATTCATATTGAGATGAGGATAAATCCTACTGAGATTTGAATAACCTTTATTGAGAAACATATAGTTTGTATTGAGATGAGAATAAATCTATTTGAGACGCAGACAACATTTATTGAGAAGACTCTAAGTTTTAATGAGATGAGAATAATTTGTATTGAGATGAGAATAAATTCAATTGAGACGTGGATAAAGTTCAAAATTTATTGTCTTTTTTATTTGATTTATCTGTTTCTCGATTAAAAAAATCCACTTCTAAGTATTTTCGTCGCACTTCTCATTAAAAACTGGTCAATATTTTATGTTTTGCAGCCATTTCTGATTAAAATTTACTGATTGCTCATAGAAAAATACTGATTTCGGTGTTTAGTAACACTATTGCTAAACATAAATTAAGCTTTTTGAAACTAAACAAATAGGTTTCTTGGTTAAGAGTTGAGCATTTTAACACATAGTTTGAGGTTGCTTAGTGGTTTTCAAGGGCGCCGTGCGTGTTACTTATTGATTATCGCAATAACAGTATCGAGCCCATAATGGAGCGTTTGCCGGTTTTTGGGTCTTTGGCGCCTTCCCAAGCTTTGCCGTCGGTGAAGATGGCACGGATTTTCCAGACGTATATATCTTGTGGCATAATGGTTCCTTTAAATCTGCCGTCCCAACCTTCGGATGGTTGTCCGTTTTCGAGTGCGGTGCTTTCCCATAATAATTGTCCGTAGGTAGAGAAAACCTCCACGTGGTATTCTTTCATGCTCAGTCCTTTCGGCTTCCAGATAGCAGCTTCGCCGATTCCGGTTTCTGGTGCAAATACGTTTGGTGTGTATAATTGGCCAGTATAATCAACACCTAATGGATAGTTAATAGTGTCTTTGCAACCTTTATCACTTACGGTATAAAGCGTTACTCGGTATGGACCTTCGCCATTATATTGGTGTGATGGATCGGAAAGAATTGAAGTGTCGCCATCGCCAAATTTCCAAAAGAATGTATTTCCTCCAAAGGTTGTATTGGTGAAATTTATCGGCACATTAAACCCTTGTACTCCTAAATCGTATAAGAAATTTGCTATTGGTTTTGGATAAATTTGAACGAATGCAGGTTTTGTTAAGCTATCTCTACATTCGCCATTGATGGCAGTAAGTGTTACATTGTAAGTTCCTGCTTCTGGATATACATAAGAAAGGCCTGCAACGGTTGATGATTCGCCATTTCCAAACTGCCAAACATAGTTTATTGCATTGGTAGATTGGTTTAAGAAAACAGTTGGTTCGTCTTGGCAAACGTTTGGTTTTACTGCATCAAATAGCGCTTTAGGTTGGATGGTAACTACTACCACTTGCTCAATAGAGTCAACGCATGGACGGCTATTGGCTACAATTAATTTTACTATATAGCGACCTGGTGATGCATATACATGCAATGGATTTTTTTGTGTTGAAATAGATGTGTCGCCATCTCCAAAATACCAAATAAAACTATTTCCATTGGTAGATTGATTGACGAATTGTGTTCCGACACCTGCACATGGTTTTGAATATTGAAATTGTGGAATTGGTGTGCTGTAAACTACTACTGTACTAAATGCAGAATCTCTACCACAATCGCCGATGGCTAATAGTTTAACTTTGAAAACACCTGAAGTATCATATACATGTGTTACTTGGTCTGCATAAGCAGAAGTGCCATCGCCAAAATCCCAAATAATTTGAGAGCCAGGATTTGATGTATTGTAAAAATCTACTGCTAATGGCTGGCAACCACGGTCAATATTGGTGAAGAAGCGTGCGTTGACATCGTTTCCTTTAATAAGTATTGTTTTTTTAATAGAGTCTGTACCACAAGTATTCGATGCAATTAAGCGAATGGTAAACGTGGTATCTCTGCGTGTAGTATTTACATAGGTAGGTGCAATAGGATTTTGCAATAAAGAAATTTGCCCATTACCAAAATTCCATGAAAAAGAAGTGGCCGAACCATACGATGTATTGTTTAATATTGGCTGAAATGGTGAGCAGCCGATACTTTGCACACCAAAATCTGCTTTTGGTTTTGCTTTTACTTTCAACGTATCTGAATAAAAAGATGGTCCGCAGTAATAATCAGCACGCAGCGTTATGATGTAAAATGTATCGCGCAGAATTGGTACTGGAAAATCTATAATATGCGGATTTGGTAGGTTTTCTTGTATGTTTGGTCGAACGCCAAAACTCCAAATATAATTAGTTGCCGTATCATGTGTTGCTGGAAACGTAAATGTGACGCTTAGACCCGTACAGGTACTATCTGGCGACATTAAAAATTTTAAAGGTGGATTTTTGGTAACCGTGATGTTTACTTTAATGGTGTCTTTACAGCCATCTGGTGTTTCTGCATATAAGGTAGCGATAAACGAACCTGCATTTGCATAAATATGTGTTGGATTTGGAACAATAGCATCTGGTGTGCCATCGCCAAACTTCCAAGTTGCATTAGAAACATTACTAATTAGTAAGCCAAAATTATACGGCTGTCCAGCACATAAAACTGGTGGTTTAGAGATACGAACACTATCGAAAACGGTAATTTTTTTGTACGCTGTATCTTTGCACGCACCACTCGAGTCAGAATAGACATAACCAACCTGATAAAAACCTGGTGCTAATCCAATTGGGTCAAAAATGCCTAATATATTATTTGTCACTCCTTGTCCAATCCAAATTCCACCTGGAAAACGTGGGTCGTTGGTTAATTTTAACGGTTGTGTTGATTTACAAACGGTTTGGTCTGGTCCAGCTTCTAAACCAACTAATTCAAAAACACCAACTTTTACAGTATCGTAAGTCGGACAAGCACTTAAAGGATTTAAGACATAAATAATATTGTAAGAACCATTTTGTACACTTAAAGGACTGAATTTTCCTAAAACAGAATCTGTAATTCCTTGTCCACGCCAAACGCCACCAATAGGTGTTGCATTTAAGAAAAAAGGTGGATCGAATTTACAAGCACCTAAATCTGGCCCTGCATTTGGTTTTGGATTGTTGTTTACTTTTATGAAATTGGTTAAAGTAGAATCGCCACAAATAGCACTTATTTTTAAAACAATTGGAAATGTACCTGCTCCTGCGTAAGTTACATCTAATGGTGTTTTTATAGAGGAAAATGCTGGTGTGCCGCCAGTGAATGTCCAAGTATAAGTTGCTGCCGGGTCGCCACCATTTGTTGTATTAAAATATTGAGCTGGATTTACCAAAATATGCGGCACTGAGCAACCTTGTGGAATTGGCAAAGTATCGATGGCTGGTTTTCCTTTTATAACTAATGTGCTGTCCCAGGTTTCATCACTACATGCTCCATCCACAATTAATTTTACTGCGTAAGCTCCAGATCTGGTGAAACGAACAGTTATGCTATCGGCATTTATATTTGGTAAAATAGTGACACCAAAATTTGGTGTTACTGACCAAGTGTAGCCAAGCGCCGAAGGTCGTTTGGTAGATAAATTACTTATCGGAACATCAATGAAACCAGACGCTGGAATACAAGGTGGTGATGTATATTTAGCGAGTGCTTTAACTGGTTCTACCACTACTACATCCTTGAACGTGTCTTTTTCGTTGCAATGAGATGAATCGTGTAAGGTAATTCTATAAGTGCCTAATTGAGTAAATTTAAGAGTTAATGAATTAATTTGTTTTGGAATATTTAACGCTGGTGAAATATTGGTTACACCTGTATTTGGAATCACATTCCATGTATGCATAGATGTTTGACATTTTCCACCAACAAACAATTTACTTTTTGGGTCGTTGTTGATGTATGTAGTTAGTTGGTTTATACAAACCGTATCTTTACCGACAATTACTGGTTCTACTTTTTCCGCAACTGGTTGACAAGTGCTAGATGACAATTCACCACATAAATTTTTAGCCGTTATTTTCACTAGAAAATAATCATCACCATTGCATTTTTCACCACACGAAGTTTTAGTAAACACATGTGTAATTTGACGCGGAATTGGTTGTACATAATTTGCAACTACAGAGCCACCAACACTTAAAAAATAGGAAGTACCCGGTGGATTTCTATTAGTAATGGTGGTATCTATTAAGTATTGTTGTGTATCAGGAGCACATAAAACACTGTTGTTTAATGAACCGATACCACCAATATTTGGTAAAACTCCAAAATATAAATCATAGCTTTTGGTAACTGTTTTACAAACTGTTGATAGTTCATTTGCAGATACAGTTACAGTCATTGTATAAAAACCAGGTTGTGCGTATATATGATTTAATGTTGCAAATGATGAGCTTGGCCCAAAAGTGTTTCCGTCGCCCCAATTTATACTATAAGTTTGTGTGTAGGTTCCAACTGTAGCAGAACCATTTTGAATAACTAATTCATATGTTTGTGCATTTACACATTGTCTGAAATCACCGATACCAGATTTATTTGGACTAATATCTAAAACCGTTGGATCTGGAGAAGGATCTATTGTAACTTTTGGACGAAGCGCAGGAATTGGCTGACAAGTAACGAAACCAAAAGGTGGTGTGCTGTATTGTACATCAATAAAATAATCTTTAGTTGTGGAGGCACCCGGAAATCCTACTATGGCAGTGGTGTCGTTGTAGGTAACACCGTTGATTATCATTTTATAAGTTGTGCCAGGTCTAGGATTTTTTACGTTGATGGTAACTGGTTCGCCAGCACAATAACTTGATTTTAGAGGTGAAAACGTAACACCATTACATTGCGCAAATATTGCGTAGTTTATTAAAATAAATAACTGTAATAGAAACGTTTTCTTCATCTTATTTAAATTTAAAACAATTTCACGGCATTTTTACCTGGAAAATCATAACAGTTAATCTTTTTACTTTTTTTCTTTTTTGGTCCGTCTAAAGCAACTTTGTTGAAATTCATGCGTATCGTTACTTCGTGTTGTCCACGACTTTTTGATGTTACGCCAGTAAAATCTAACTGATAGCTATAACCAACATTCAATGTCATAAAATCATCTTGACCTAAATCCCAATCAATTCCACCAATAATAATTAAACCGTGTGTGTTGTTGTTTTTATATTGATTGAGTTGATACATTACACCAGCATACACTGGTTTGAACGTAGCAAACATACCTGCATTATACACACGCAGTTTTTCCATATAATCAAACTTCAAAACTGGCGATACATAAAAATCTACATTGCGTTTGTATTTACCTCGTGAAATAGGAAACATGGCGCCATAACTTACCGTAAAACGCATTGGAATTTTGGTATTAATATTTTGAAACGATTCATCAGGACGCGTTAAATGATGCACTGCAAAACCAAACGAATTGTGCACTGGATGTCCATGAATGTTATATCGAAAACGCAACAATAAACCTGCATCTAAATCAAAATAATTTACTTTTCGCAATACAATATTGGAACTGGAGCCACCAGGCACTTGTCCAACTTCAGCGTCTAGTTGGTCTGTAAAAATTAATTTACTTCTGTCAATAGATTTATTGACGAATGCTGCATTGACACCAATATGAAGGTTTATGTTTTTTGTAATACGTGCTATATATGCGTAAGAACCACTTACATAATTAGTCTGTAGTGTTTTTGCCTCCACGTCTCGGTAAGCAGTAACACCAAATCCTGATGATGCTCTTGCAGACTGCACATCAACAGACATACCATAGGTATTGAAACCACCTGGCACATAGTTCCATTGGTTTTTATAAATCATGGCAACGTTCAGTCCTTTTTCAGAACCAGTAGCAGCAGGATTTAAAAAGGTACGAAATTGATAAAATTGTGCAAATGTTGGATCTTGTGCAAATGAATAAACATAACAACCACACATAAGCAGTGCGCTTATAAAAAATTTAAAAATGTTATTCGTCATTCTATTAACTAGTTACGGCTACCCTAATTTGGTATTTAATAGTTTACGGCTACACACAAAAATAAATTAATTTGTCCGTAATTCATTCTTTTTTGCTGAAAAACTTTCTTTTTTGTATCTTTGCTGAAATTCGTATACAATGGATTATCAAATACTTTTACATATACACTTAACGTTTGCAGTCTTGTTTTTGTTGTCTTATTTAATAAAAACAGTCTTGTTTTTTTTTGGCAATCACGATACTTTTTTAAACTATAAAAAGAAAACACTTATAGTAGAAACCATCTTTGCGGTTGGTTTTTTAGTGTTTGGTTTTTGGATGTTGCTTTTTAGAATAAAAACAGGTTCATACGAGCATTGGCTTGACCCAAAAATCTCGTTAGCGTTGATTGCGATTCCATTAGGAATTGTTGGGTTTAAAAAAGAAAACAAAATAATGGTGGCATTGTCTTTGCTATTCTTTATAGTATCATTAATCATTGGATTAATGCATTTTCACTAAAAAATATTTTAAAAAATAAAAAAATACTCATGAAAAAATTTAATTTATTAATCGTTTTAATGATTGCTTCTGTAGCAATATTTGCAAAAAGCACCTTGAATTTAGATGTAAAAGGAATGCATTGTGGTGGTTGTGAAACAAAATTTAAAAGTATCGCTACTGGAATTAACGGCGTAAGTGAAGTCACCTCAGTTAGTTCCGCTAATGGAAAAGCAGTGATTGTTTATGATGAAAAATTAATTTCTGATAAAAAATTAGTAGCTGAATTAGCATCAAAAACAGGATATAGTGTATCTGCGTCTACTTCTACAGGAACTGTTGCAGTTACAGGAACACCGAATGGCTGTTGTGCTAAAGGACAAGGCGCACCTGCATGCAAAGAAGGTGAAACTAAAAAAGATTGTAAAAAAGGTAAAACGAAATGCGATAAAAAATCAGTAGATTAATTCAAACTACTATTAATCAACTTTAAAGCCATACAGAATTTTGTATGGCTTTTTTGTTTTATAGTTAACAAATTGGACAAGTTGTTAATAATTGTAAACTTTATTGTACTTTTGCACCGCTTTAAAAATCAACACAATATGAATACTTTATTTTATGTAGTTCCTTTATTAGGAGTTTTTGGTTTAATCATCACAGCAATTAAATTTGTTTGGGTTAAAAAACAAGATGCAGGTGATGCAAATATGCAAGAGTTAGCTGGTTACATCGCAGATGGTGCCATCGCTTTCTTAAAAGCTGAATGGAAAATTTTAACGTATTTCGGTATTATTGCTGCCATCTTACTGGCAATTTTAGGAAATGCACACGCAGATTCAAGTCCAGTAATCGCTATTGCATTCATCATTGGTGCCGTTTTCTCTGCTTTTGCTGGTTATGTTGGTATGAAAGTAGCAACCTTAGCAAATGTTAGAACTACTCAAGCTGCTCGTACTAGCTTAAAACAAGCACTAAAAGTTTCTTTTACTGGTGGTTCTGTAATGGGTTTAGGCGTTGCTGGTTTAGCTGTATTTGGCTTAGGTGGTTTATTTATTATATTATACACATTGTTTGATGGTGCTGCTAGTCCTGAAAACTTAAAAAGAGCTATTGAAGTATTAACTGGTTTCTCATTAGGAGCTGAATCCATCGCATTGTTTGCACGTGTTGGTGGTGGTATTTATACCAAAGCTGCTGATGTTGGTGCTGACTTAGTAGGTAAAGTAGAAGCTGGAATTCCTGAAGATGATGTTCGTAATCCAGCAACCATTGCAGATAACGTGGGTGATAACGTGGGTGACGTTGCCGGTATGGGTGCCGATTTATTCGGTTCTTATGTTGCAACAGTTTTAGCAACCATGGTGTTAGGTCAGGAAACAACTTCGGTTGATAATTTTGGTGGCTTAGGTCCAATTTTATTACCAATGGTCATTGCTGGTTTAG
>CALLKF010000105.1 GCA_938008535.1 uncultured Saprospirales bacterium
TTGGTTTTTCGCATAAGCCATCATCTTTTAGTGGTGTAAAAAATATCGCCCTTAATGAGCGTAATGCAGGCACTTTTGATCCAAATGATTTCAATATTTCAACAGAACCATTATTAAATCTATATGGAAATATTGAAAAACCAGCAATGGCTTGTTTTCGCTCAAACCCAACATTCTGTTTTAAAATAACTGAATTTTGAATTAATTGAAGTTGTTTTTCTGAAAAAAGTGATTTATCTACTGTTTGATAAAGATCATTTGTCAAAATAATATCAACATTTGTTGGATTTTGTAACTTTTTGCTAAAAGAAAAACTAGGTAAATATTCATTTTCTTTCAAATATGCAGCTTGTTGGAACTTAAAATTTAGTTTATCCAATTTCCAATTCAAATCAACGTGCGACAATGTTGAACTTAAATTCTGTGAAAACCCATTGAATAACAACAGCTTAAGTATAAATATGGAATAGATTTTTTTAAACATAGATTTTCAAAATAAGTTTCAACTAATTTAAGACGATTTTTTTACTAAAAACGATGCAAATTAATATTTATGCAATTTTACAATAATTTACAATAATTTAAACATTTTTACGTTAATAAAGTTGAAAGCAAAATTTGGTTAATCAAAAGTTTTGACTTACCTTTGAAATAATATTTTTTTCTAAAAAAGCCGAAAAAATGACCTTAAGAAAAATTAATTACGTATTGTTTATAGCAATGATTGCTGGAACATTTACAATGAGCTGCAAAAAAGGAAGCAGTAAATCAGGTTCTTCATCTACAACAGGATGGAATTTAAATGATAAAAAATGGGGTGGATTTGAAAAATCACCTAATGCGCAACAAATTACTGGTCCAAACTTAGTATTAGTGGAAGGCGGAACATTTGTAATGGGCGCTACTGAAGAAGATTTAACCTATGAAAACAATAACATTCAACGTCGTGTAACTGTTTCTTCATTTTATATGGATGAAACTGAAGTAACTAACTTAGACTACCAAGAATATGTTTATTGGTTAGAAAGAGTATTTGGCACAGATCATCCTGAATTTGTAAAAACTGCAAAACCAGATTCAATGTGCTGGAGACGTAATTTAGCATACAATGAACCATATGTAAAATATTACTTTACACATCCAGCATACCATACTTACCCAGTTGTTGGTGTAAATTGGTTACAAGCAACTGAATATTGCAAATGGAGAACTGACCGTGTGAATGAAATGATTTTAGTAAAAGAAGGTTATTTAGATTTGAATACAAATCAAAAAAATGAAGATAACTTCAATACAGAAGCATATTCAAGTGGTTTATACCAAGGTGCTACTAAAAAACAAAAAGAAGATTTGAATCCAAACGGTGCTGGAAAAAGAAATGTTAACTTTAAAGATGGTATTTTATTACCTGATTACAGACTTCCAACAGAAGCTGAATGGGAATATGCTGCTTTAGGATTACGTGGAAACATGCCAATTAAAGGTGAAGAAGTTATTACAGACAGAAGATTATATCCTTGGGACGGAGCAACTTTTCGCTACCAACGTCACAACAAATCACAAGGTGATTTCATGGCTAACTTTATGCGTGGACGGGGTGACTACATGGGTGTTGCTGGTGCATTAAATGATAATGCTGAGATTACTTCAGATGTTCATGCTAATTATCCAAATGACTTTGGTTTATTTAACATGGCTGGTAACGTAAACGAATGGACACAAGATGTTTTCCGTCCAATGACAGAAGCTGATGGTGAAGACTTAAATACATATCGTGGTAACTTATTTACTAAACCATCTACTGAAGAAGGTTTAGATTCAATGGGTCGTGTTAAATATGTTCGTGAAGACGATGCTGATTTAACTAACAGAAGAAACTACAGAAAATCATTTGCACTAGATTATAATGATGGTGATTCATCTTCTCAAGTTGAATACCAATATGGTGTTTCTACTTTGGTTAACAACAAAGCAAGAGTATTTAAAGGTGGTTCTTGGAGAGATAGAGGTTACTATATGTCACCTGGTACACGTCGTTTCTTAAACGAAGATCAATCATCTGATGATATTGGTTTCCGTTGTGCAATGGTTCGTGTTGGTTCACCTGATGGAAACATGTTTGGTGGAAAAGCATTTGGCGAATTAAACAAAACAGTTCAAAAAAATAAAAAAGCAAGAAAGTATAAATAATAGATAGACACAATCTGTCAATAAAAAGTCTTCCAATAATTCGGAAGACTTTTTTATTTTCACCAAATCATAGATGAAGCTACTCACCTATTTCTAAATAAACTAAAATGGAAATATACCAACTATACGAATTATTCAAACAATCAACTGGTGTTACTACTGATACGAGAAACATAAAACAAAACCAACTCTTTTTTGCACTCAAAGGCGACTCATTTAATGGTAATACATTTGCAGAAAAAGCATTGGAAATCGGCGCATCGTATTCAATTATTGATGAAAAAGAATTTCAACAAAATGAAAAATGTATTTTAGTGAGTGATGTTTTGAGCACACTTCAACAATTAGCTAATTACCATTTACACCAAATAAATCCAAAACACATTTTGGCTATAACAGGTTCTAATGGAAAAACAACAACCAAAGAATTAGTTAACGCAGTTTTGTCTACAACATATAAAACACATTATACTAAAGGAAACTTAAACAATCACATTGGTATTCCATTAACATTATTAGAAATGCAAGAAAACACGGAAATTGCAATTATAGAAATGGGTGCCAATCATCAAAAAGAAATTGAAAGTTATTGCCAATATGTTGAACCAACACATGGAATTATTACCAATTGTGGCAAAGCACACCTAGAAGGTTTTGGAGGCATTGAAGGCATCCAAAAAGGTAAAGGCGAATTATACGATTACTTAAAAACACACCACGGAAAAGTACTAGTAAATGGTGATGATTCTATTTTATTGAATATGCTTACACAACGTAATATGTCGAATTATGTTTCATACGGAAATAAGTTAACGAACAATTTTCACAGCACAATTTTAATTGAGCAGCCATTCTTAAAAATACAATTTGAAGACGTAGAAATCGATTCTAATTTATATGGAAGTTACAACTATAGCAATATTATGTGCGCTGTTGCAGCTGGAAAATATTTTGGTGTTGATAATATCGATATCAAAAAGGCAATTTCAACTTATTTTCCAAATAATAAACGTTCTGAAATTCTGGATAAAGGAGATTATAAAATCATTTGTGATTATTACAACGCCAATCCAACCAGTATGCAACATGCTTTGGAAAGTTTTGCAAAATCATCTTCTAAACAAAAAATTGTTATACTTGGTGATATGTTTGAATTAGGTGTAGATGCACCGAAAGAACATCAATTTATTGCTGATTTATGTGCGCATTTAAACTTTAATACTATTGTTTTAGTAGGAAAAGAATTCAACAATACAATCACTTCTGAAACTGTTATAAAATTTATCACTACAGATGAAGCAAAAATCTGGTTTCAAAAACAGCAAATTACAGACGCAGAAATTTTACTAAAAGGTTCGCGTGGAATGAAAATGGAAAAATTGATAGAATAGACTACTTATACAACTCCATGCTATATTTCGACCTATCGAAAAAATTAAGTGTTTCAAACTTTTTTATCATAGGTTTTGAAAAATTCAATTGCGATCTTTGTAATTGCCAAATTCCTAAAACATCATCATCATCGAAATATTCGCGTAATTTAGTAAACTCTTTTTGGTTATAGAGTGCAACAATTTCGTTTAAATACAATCTACATGTTGGTTCCATTGCTTTAATCGTTTTCTTCGTGTCTTGTTCAAGCAGTAAAAATGTGAGTGTGTCTGTTGGTGAAAAATTAATTGGATTTATGTTGAAAATCTTAGTTCTTTTGGCTGTATCTAAAACAAAAAAATCTTGTACCAATGGTATTGGATACTCACTTTTACCATCTTGTTTATAGACAAACAAAAAATCTTCGTCGTTCATTGTTGCATCTTCGCTAAAATCAACAACTTTAATTTTTATATTGAAATTTAGTTGAGATATTTTTGAAATACTATCTTGCGCATAACAATTATTTGCAAAGCAAGTAACAATAAACAATAATAGAAATGTGGTGTTTTTCATGTAAGTATTTTTATGGTTATTATAAGAACAAAATCAACGCAATAATAATTCCAAAGTACATATAAAATAAGATTTTTTTTATTTACTTTTCTGTTTTTAAAATTTATTTGGAATGACAACACAACTACACATCACAACCACAAAAACTGCACGCATTTTTACGCACGGAAAACTAACTGAGAAAACGAAATTAGTTTGGATAGTGGCACATGGTTATGGTTTTTTGGCAGAATATTTCATCAAAAAATTTGAAATCTTAGACGAAAACGAGCATTTTGTGGTGGTTCCAGAAGCACTAAATCGCTTTTATACAACTGGAATGAGTGGTCGAGTTGGTGCATCCTGGATGACAAATGAAGACAGAGAAAATGAAATTGCAGACTACATTACATACTTAGATAACGTTTACAAAACTTTAAATTTACAAACAGCTCGAAAAATTGTAGCACTTGGATTTTCTCAAGGTGCTTCAACCATCGCACGTTGGTCTATGAAGTCTGAATTTAGGATAGATTCATTGGTTTTTTGGGGCTCGAGCATACCAAACGACTGTTTGATATTCAAAGATAAAATAAATGCATTGTCTCCTTATTTATTGGTAGGCGACGAAGATGAATACATCACAGAGCAAACCAAATTAGAGGTTTTGAAAGGTTTAGATAACGCTGGCATAACATTTTCACATATTTTTTACAAAGGTGGACACGCTATTTTAACCGAACCTTTATTACAACTCAGTTCCTACTTAACAGCTTCGTAACAAACTGGCAGTAACTTTGCAGGGAACTTATGAGCTAAGTAATTAGTTCTTTGTTCCAACAAAATTGTTGCCTATGCAAAAATTACTGATTACAATTATTTTGACTGTTAGTGCCTTACAAAATTTTGCACAAACTGAATTTGGAGTTGCCTCTTATTATGGAATTGATTTTGATGGCAGACCAACAGCAAGTGGCGAAATTTATTCTCAAAACAAGTTGACCGCAGCACATAAAACTTTACCATTGGGTACAATTGTAAAAGTAACGAATGCACAAAATAACAAATCAGTATTTGTAAAAGTAAATGACAGAGGTCCATTTGTAAAAGGTAGAATCATTGATTTATCTACCAAAGCAGCTGAAATTTTAGGTTATAGAAACAAAGGCACTTGTTATGTGAAAATTGAAATTGTAAAACCTGATCAAACACCACAAGATTTATTAAGTGCATCATTAGATATTGCAAAAGAAAATGGAATTGGAACGAACGATTCAATGGCAAAAACAGATACCATAAGTAGTTTAAGTGCTTATTCTGCAAAGAAACCATCTGAAAACACGAATAATAAAACTAATTCTAGCAGCTCACCTGTTTCCATACCACAACCAGCCATTGAAATTAAAGAAGCCAATCAATACGGAATTAAAAACAAGTCTGCCTATTTTGTAATTACCAATTTAGATAAAAATAAACTAGGTTTTTATGGTTTGCAGTTAGGTGTATTTTCAGATCCATCGGTTATATTTCCAATGATTGCCGAATTAGAAAGTTTATACCACGAAAATGTTGCGATACAACAAGCAGAAGTAGATGGCAAAATAGTGTACAAATTATTAATTGGTAAGTTCCAAAACCGCTCGTACGCAGATGCATTGAAATTAATAGTTTCACAAAAGTATAAAGATGCATTTGTGGTTAAATACGAATAAGCACTTTACACCTTTCCTAATATTTTCATATCAGAATCTTTTATAAACGTAAAAGAATTCTTATCTTAATTGCGCATGGATGCATTGATAGAAAATATTGAACAAGCAAGAAATTACATCTATAATTTTACAGTTTATAAAACTAAAACTGTAGACCAAGAAATTTTATTCAATAATTTAGAAAATTGTGAGAATATAGCATTACAATATAATGACAAAAAACTGCTTATTCATACACGTATTTTTTTAACTGATTATTATATACAGATAAACGATATTGAGACAGCATTAAAAATCGCAGTAGATAATAAAAATTTAGCAGAACATGAAAAACTTGAACAAGAACAATTAAACTGCTATTCTGGATTATTAAATATCTATCATCAATTAGGTGATTATAGTTCATTGGAAGAATTGCTTTCAATTTATCGAGAAAAATCTTTACAATCGAATAATTTAAATAGAGTATGTACTTTATACATTTATTCAGCAATTCAGTATTTTACATTAAAAGAACTAAAAAAATGTATTGAGTCTCATGAAAAAGCTTTAGAATATGCGCTCAAATTAAACAACACACAGTTATTAATTCATGTCTATAATAATTATGGTTTTCATGCTATACATTATGATTGGAATTTAGCTCATGATTTATTATCAAAATGCTTAACATTAATTAAAGAGCAAGAAGCAAGTACGGATCAATTCAGTTTAGCTGCTGCTTATATTAACTTAGCTGATTTATACATATTAAAAAATGATTATATAAAATG
>CALLKF010000106.1 GCA_938008535.1 uncultured Saprospirales bacterium
ACTAGTGAAGGAATTTTAATATTTGCATATTGCTTATTTATTGTCTCAACTAAAACTTTTCTATCAATATTTTCTTTCTTTTTGTCTTGAATGATTTGTTCAATAGCGTCCATATTTATATCATAATGATAAAAAGGTTTTACTTTTTTATCACTAGAAATATAATCCAAAATCAATTTAGAAAAAAGATACGTTTCAGAAAAAGGAATAGAATTAATGTTGTTCATTTATTTATCTAATAAGATACAGATTCAATTACAATTTTTCCAAAGTTATAAACTTTGGAAAAGATTACGAATTAATTATCTAATTCTTCATCGTCTTCTTTAATGCTATCTAACAATTGATAGAATTCATTTTTTGTTGGAATCAAACCAGCTTTAAATGCTTTATGTTGTATAGTTGGATGCGTAAAATACAAGCTCAAATTTTCATCAATTTCAGGTAAAAAATAAAAGCGTTCTAAGATATTTTCCTTCACTAAAAATTCTTTATTGAAAAAATAGTCAATCAAATCCAAATCAAAGTAATCTTCTGTAACATCTAAATCTACAATGTATTCATGCGTATGATTTTTTGTAACGATTGTTATCGTGATTAAATTATCATCTTGAATAACATTGGTTGAAGTGAAATCAAGCTGAAATTCTTTTAAGAAAGTATACAAAAATTGTTCGTAGCTTTTTGCATCTACAAAATTATCGTCAATAAAAACAAATTCTTCCAATGCATACACCAACATTAAATTGTTTTCAGTTTCGTTTAAAGCAGCAGTTACTTCGTCAATATCAGCGTATTTAAACCAATTTACATCTTGCAATGTTGTGATGTAATTTTTTTTATCGAGTTGAATGATGTCTGAATATTTCATTGTTTTAGATTTTTATTTTACTACTTCACCATATAAATCAAAGTCGGTTGCATCGTAGATTTTTGCTTCGCAAAAATCGCCAATTCTGCAATAATTTTTCTTAGCATCAATCAATATTTCATTATCCACTTCTGGTGAATCATATTCAGTTCTGCCAATAAAATAACCACCTTCTTTTCGATCGATTAAAACTTTGTAGGTTTTACCAACTTTTTCTTCATTTTTTTGAAAAGAAATTTCCTGTTGAATTTGCATTAAACGACTCGCGCGCTCTTCTTTTGTGTCTTGGTCAATATCATCTTCAAAACCAAACGCAGCAGTATCATCTTCATGCGAATATTGAAAAACACCAAGACGTTCAAATTCCATTTCACGAATAAAATTACACATGTCTTCAAAGTCTTCTTCTGTTTCGCCAGGAAAACCAACCAGCATGGTTGTGCGAATCGCAATATTAGGAATTCTACTTCTAATTTCATTGATCAATTCCGTAGTTTCTTCACGCGTGATTTGCCGCTGCATGCGTTTCAATACATTATTGTTTGCATGCTGCAACGGAATATCCAAATAATTACAAACCTTGTCGCATGCTTTAATTGCATCAATAATATCTAACGGAAATTTTGATGGATAAGCATAATGCAAGCGAATCCATTCAATGCCTTCGACTTCATTTAACTGATACAATAATTTCGACAACGCACGTTCTTTGTAAATATCCAAACCGTAATAAGTCAGTTCTTGTGCGATCAGCATGATTTCCTTAACGCCTTGTTTTGCCAGGTTTTTAGCTTCTGCAACAATATCTTCTATGGTTTTAGAAACATGTTTTCCACGCATAATCGGAATAGCGCAAAACGTACAAGTACGATTACAACCTTCTGAAATTTTTAAATATGCATAATGTTGTGGTGTTGTCAAATAACGTTCGCCAATTAATTCATGCTTGTAATCTGCATTTAATTTTTTAAGTAATTGTGGCAATTCTAACGTACCAAAAAAAGCATCCACTTGTGGAATTTCTACTTCTAAATCGTCTTTATAGCGCTGCGATAAACAGCCTGTAACATACAATTTTTCGATCTTGCCTTTTTCTTTCTGCTTTGCGTATTCTAAAATTGTGTTGATGGATTCTTCTTTGGCTCTGTCAATAAAACCACATGTATTGACGATGATGATATTCGCATCTTTTTTTTCAGATTGATGTTCTACTTCAAAATCGTTAAATTTTAATTGCGAAACCAAAACTTCAGAATCTACTAAGTTTTTGGAACAACCTAAAGTAATAACGTTGTATTTATCTTTTGTATGTGATTTTGTTTTCAAGTAAAAGTTATTTGATTTTCAGAATGCAAAGATAATACCTTTTTAAGTAGTTATTAATACTTCAACAACCAATTTACAACTTCATTTGCGTCAGCTATTGACCAAGAATGTAGATGTTTTTGGTTTATTATTTTGCGTTTCCCTTTGTTTTGAGTTAAAATCAATTGTGCATTTTTGTTACCGAGTTTTTGTATTTCATTTACAAAACTCACATTATCCAATACATTTAAATCATAAGCATTCCAATGTTTTTCAGAAATTGCCCAACTAAAATCTGGTTCACAATAAATGGAAATTGGCATTTTTTCAAACAACCGTGCGCCTATATTATCTTTATCTTCGTAACAATACGGTGACAATTTTAAATAATTTTGATAAGCTGTACTCACATCACCACGAAAATAAGTTTGCATTTTATCAATGAACAATTTGTATTGCAATTTATTCATGTAATAAGTTGATGTGTCGTTCAACCATCTGTCATACACATGATACAAGCGATTAAAATCCAACGGTGGATCGATGGCAAAAACTGCTATTGGTTTTGGTTTGATTTCATACATATTGCAATGCTGCACATATTTCACCACACTTGAACCACCAAGCGAAAAACCGCCTAAATAATAATTGTCGTTTGGAATATTGTATTTATTGATCAAAATCGGAATCATGCTATCCAAATAATGCATAGCATTTGCATCAATCTGGAACGATAAATTTCCCTCATTGTTCGATAAAATAATGGTTAGCATACCTTTACTTGCAGCAATTGCTGGAATATTGGTTTCCACTTCAGCCATTGGTGGTGATTCGCCAAAAGCAGTTAATAAAATCAACAAACTTTTTGCTGGTGCGTTTGGATGATAGACAATTCCATAATTTTTGGTACTATCTTCTTTATCAAAAAAATCAATTGTTCTGAAATAAGTAAAAGATTTAGTTGCGTTTTTGGATGGTTTTAATGACGTGTTTTGCGTAAGAGAGTTTGCGCAAAAGATAAACAAGAATGATATGAATGTTAGATTTTTCAATAAAAATATTTAAATTTTCGTACAAATATCAAATTTTAAATCCAATTCTTGGTCGTTCTTTTTGGTCTATTTCTAATTTCTTTTCAGTAGTAAGGTAATCCAGCACTTCATATACATCTATAAATTTAGAATCATGTTCTAACAATTTATCAGCCAACTCTTTGTAATTCAATGCGTATTGTCTCATTTTTACAAAATCACGCATAATGGCAATATTTACATCAATTGCTTTTTGGCTTTTTAAAACACTGCTTAACATGGAAACACCTTGTTCAGTGAATGCATATGGCAAGTATTTGCTGTGTTTTCCTTTACCATTTTCCTCTAAGGTTGCAGATTGCAACCTTAGAGATTTGTATTCATCTTTAGTCAGTTGAAACATAAAATCTGCTGGAAATCGTGTACTATTTCTTTTGATAGCTAAGTTTAGATTTTTTGTTAACACTTCATATAATGCAACTAAATCATAGTCTAACATTACTTTTACATTTATTTCTAAGTGTGTGAATCTTTTGATTGATGATTTCTAATTCCATTTTGTATCTTTTACAATTGAGATACAAGAAATGGTCAAATTCCATAAATTTTTAGAAATATTTTTTGAAGTAACGAATTGAAACTTTTGAATTATTCAAACAAAGTAGATATAAATGCCTCACGATTAAAGACTTGCAATTGTTCCATTTTTTCGCCTAACCCAATATATTTTATTGGAATTTTAAATTCATCAGCGATACTTAAAACAACACCACCTTTTGCAGTTCCATCTAATTTTGTTAATGCTAAGGCTGTAACTTGCGTTGCAGCTGAAAAATGTTTGGCTTGTTCTAGTGCGTTTTGTCCAGTTGATGCATCTAAAACTAATAATACTTCATGTGGTGCATCTGGAATAACTTTGCTCATCACCTTTTTTATTTTAGATAATTCGTCCATTAAACCTTGTTTGTTGTGCAAACGACCTGCAGTATCGAGGATTATAATGTCAACACCTTTTGCTACACCAGATTGTACAGCATCAAAGGCAACTGCAGCTGGATCTGAACCCATTGCTTGCTTTATGATTTGCACGCCAACTCGTTCGCTCCAAATCGTTAACTGGTCAACTGCAGCAGCACGAAATGTGTCACCAGCACCAAGTAATACTTCTTTACCAGCTTTTTTAAATTGATATGCTAATTTGCCAATTGTAGTAGTTTTGCCAACACCATTTACACCAACTACCATAATTACATATGGTTTTTTGACGGTTTCAGGAATAAAAGAATGTAAATCTTTAGTGTTATTCTCAGCTAAGATTTGTGCAATCTCTTGTTTAAGTATATTGTTTAATTCATTTGTATTGAGATACTTATCTTTTGACACTCTAGCTTCTAATCTGTCAATAATTTTGATAGTAGTTGGTAATCCAACATCTGAAGAAATTAGAATTTCTTCTAATTCATCTAAAAAAGAAATATCAACTGTAGATTTACCAGCAACTGCTTTTGATATTTTTGAAAAGAAACCTTGTTTGGTTTTTTCCAAACCATCATTGAGTTGTTGTTCGTCAACTTTTATTTCTTCTTCGGATTTAGATTTGCCAAATATTTTATCGAAAATTCCCATTTTAAAATTATTGAATTGAAGAATTTGTGAATTTTGAATTAAAAGAAAGCTAAAAATAAACAAAAATAGCTTCTCATAAAAACGAGAAGCTATTTATATTGTAGCAAAAATTTATAAATTTTTAAGCGTGTCTTGAAGTAAATCTTTGTGAACCACTTTTTCTCTAAAAGTATATGCACCAGATTTTGTTGATTTTACCGCTTTAATGATTTTCACCATATTTTTAGATTCACCAACATTTTTACCTCTATCTACTTTCGCGTTTTTGGATACTTTAGCCATTGTTTATTATTTTATTTCTTTGTGAACAGTTACTTTTTTCATAATTGGATTGAATTTTTTCAATTCAATTCTTTCAGGTGTATTTTTTCTGTTTTTAGTAGTAATATAACGAGAAACACCAGCTAAACCTGAAGTTTTGTGTTCTGTACATTCTAATATTACCTGAATTCTATTGCCTTTCTTCTTTGCCATGATCGTTTTTTTAGAAACCTAATTGAATTTCGCCTTTTTTCTCTAATTCTTTTAAGTAAGTATAAATACCTTTTTTATTGATTGTACGAATTGAAGTAGTTGATACTTTCAAATCAATCCATCTGTCTAATTCAGGAATAAAAAACGATTTTTTTTGTAAATTCGGATAGAATTTACGTTTCGTTTTAATGTTTGAGTGAGAAACACTATTTCCTGACATTGGACCTTTACCTGATAAATCACAAAACCTTGCCATAATTTTTTCTTTTAAGAGGTGCAAAAATACGGAAAAATACTATTCTTTCCAAATTCCTTACACACAATTGTTAATTACTAAAAAATCAAAATTTGTGAACCTGAAGGGAGTCGAACCCCTAACCTTCGCATCCGTAGTGCGATGCTCTATCCAGTTAAGCTACAGGTCCAGCAATTTTGAGGTGCAAAGATAGTAATAATTTGAAAATAACCCAATTTGAAAATTTGAAAATGATGTTATTTGATAGTTAACATTTTTGCAATGAAATATTGAGGATTAAATTGAATTATAAAAAATCGTCACTCAAAAATCATTAATTATTAATTATCAAACCATCTTTCATAGAAAACTTTTTATCTGCTCGATTTGCTAATTGATCGTTATGTGTAACAATAACAAAGGTTTGGTTGAATTCTTTCTTTAAATCGAAGAATAATTGATGCAATTCTTCGCTTCGTTCGGTATCTAAATTGCCAGTTGGTTCATCTGCTAGTATTACTAATGGATTATTCATCAACGCACGCGCAACAGACACACGTTGTTGCTCGCCACCAGAAAGTTCATTCGGTTTATGATGCATTCTGTCTTTTAAACCTAAAAAATCTAATAATTCTTGCGCACGTTTTTGTGTTTCAGTTTCGTTCTTCTTTGCAATATATGCTGGAATACACACATTTTCAATAGCATTAAACTCTGGCAGCAAATGATGAAATTGAAAAACAAAACCTAAATTTTCATTTCTAAATTTAGATAAACTATTATCTTTTAATGCTGATATATCTTGTCCATTAATTTTGACAAAACCGCTGTCTGCTTTATCTAATGTGCCAATAATATGTAAAAGCGTTGATTTTCCAGCGCCAGATGGTCCAACTATACACACTAAATCGCCTTTTGAAATTTCCAACGAAACACCTTTTACTACTTGCAATTTATCGTAAGATTTGAAAATATTTTTACAAGTAATCATAATAAAAAGTGATAATGAAAATGAAAGTGATTTACAGTTACTACTCTAAAATAAACTAATTAATTTTTACCAGGTCGAAGGCAATATACTTTTGCACGTGGATTAATTTCTGATTTTATAGTTTCTAATGAAGTTTCATCATCTTTTTCATTTACTTCTATAGTTACTTTATATCTACCATTTTCATTAATAATTCTACTTGAATAATTTTGCTCTTCAATATTTGATTTCAATTTTTCAGCTGCTGCTTTATCAATAAAAGCACTGATAAAAATTAGTGCTTTATAATTCTTTTTGGCAGATGATATTAGGTTTTCTATTGGTGTTTTAGCAGTTGGAATTACAGCTGCTCTCGATTCTTCTTCTTTTTTCGGTTCAATTTTTT
Source organism: uncultured Saprospirales bacterium (assembly GCA_938008535.1). Classification (GTDB taxonomy): domain Bacteria; phylum Bacteroidota; class Bacteroidia; order Chitinophagales; family JADIYW01; genus JADJSS01. The sequence goes on from CALLKF010000106.1 coordinate 6,919, forward strand.
CTTCTTCATTTTTGATGGCTGATGGAAAAACCTCATCACCTACTTTTACAAACTTTGGAATATCTTTTTTTACTTTTTCTTTTTTTACTGGTTGCAAATCTCCTTGAAAATCAGCAATAGTTGAAGCTGAAACAGGAAAAATAGATAAAAAGCTAGTTGATAATTTATTGCTTTTATGGATATTAACGCCAATTGTTGAAGTTAAAAAAGCAACTGCTAAAACTGCAGCCAATGCATAATATACTTTGGATTGTTTTTTTCGTGGTGCAACAGCGTCTTGCATTAATTCTGGATGCAAAATGCGTTGATATTGCTCTTTTATTTCTGCTTCATCATCTTTCAAACGATGAATTGACGAAATTGGCAATTCAATTAAACCATAACTATTCAGCAAGAAATTCTTATTTGGCAATGGTTGAAACTGAACGCGTTTTTCTTCATCAAAGTAAATTTTACCAATTTCTTTTAGAATTAAACTGTAATTCGTTTCTAAAGTTTGCTGACATTCTTTTGAAAAATCACTAACTTTTTCTTCTGCTTCTTGATACGAAATTTCAAATTTATACATTACTGCATTTACCAAAACACCATCGCTGGTTTGCAATGATTTATTAAATGCTAAAACTTTTGTTGGTGGAACTACTTTATTTTCAAACAAGCGTATTTCGGCTGGTTGATAATTTGCAATTACAGCACCAAATCCTGGTATTATAACGCAGTTGTTCGTAAACAATAGTTCTTGAATAATTTCTATCATGGAAAAACAAAAATAAAAAAAATTAGTAACAAAAGTTAATAAAATCTTTTACATCACTTTATTGAATGATAATTTTGGAAAAATAATTGTCATTGTCAGTTTTTACCTGAATTTGATACATACCTTTTGCTAAATAAGAATAATCTAATTGAATGCTTTGTTGATTATTAAACAACTTTGAATCAACGATTTTTCCTGTTAAATCAAATACTTGCAAAACTGCTTGTTTGTAATTTTCATTTATTTCTAACGTAAAAAATCCGTTGGATGGATTTGGAAAAATTTGTGCTATTAGTGAATTAGTATTACGAACTGATGTAATTGTACTCAAAGCTGAGCATGTAATTATTTTGTTTTGCAACGTATCAATATTTACTAAATTGGCAGCTGCATTGGTGTAAAAAGTAGTGATTGCATCGCAATCTCTTTTCAACCAAAAATCTAACCATGGTTTTAGCAATGCAATTACTCTTGCTTGTTGCTGTGCACGCGTAATATATACGTTTGATGCACAAGCTAATGTTTCACCTAATTCACATGGTGTTTCATTTGGATCGGCAAACTGACAATGCGAACCGTTTATGATATTGCCGAAGAATTTATATTCAGAAGTTAAGTTTTTATACATGTCTAAGCTATTTCCTGCAGCTGGTGCCACACAATCCTTAGTTCCAGTAAAAACCAAAGCTGGTCTTCTACAAACTTTTGCTTTTGTAATTGCAGATTCTGTATTAAAAGTCTCTGCAGCAGAAAAATTGAAAAAAGTAGTGATGTCATTTACATTTTGCATAGCTAAAAACGATGCACCACCACCCATGGAATGACCACCTACAGCATTATAATCAGCAGTTTTACCAAAAAAAATCGAATTAGAAGAATCACCTAATGCTTTAATTGCACGTGCTACAAACGCTAAATCACTACCGAATTTACTGTGACTTGGAGGCACACCAGTTTCAGTTCCTGGAAATGCCAATATATAACCATAAGGCACTAATGCATTTACCAACCAATTATAGGCAGTTGGTTGCATCACAAAACCATGGCCAAATGAAATAACCGGAAATTTGCTGCCATCATCAATAATTGGAGTATTAATTCCATCTACACTTGATGGATAATAGATATTGTTTGGAATATTTCGAGGACCATTCGAAACATATATTGAAGTTGTACCTACTTTATATATAGAAAAAGATGATAATGATATAAATAAGGAAATTGAAAGTAATATTTTTTTCATAGAACTAATTTTATTGTTTACGAATCAAAAATAATGAATAATATACAATTTACCAAACGTTTGTTTGGTAAATTCAATTATCTGTCAAGGTATTTATTTACATTAATAACCTTGCTTCTATTGGAATGTTCAAAGAAGTGAACATATTTTTTAAGTATTTGTGATATGATGTTATAGCAATCATTCCAGCGTTATCTGTGCAGTATTGAAAGTCAGGAATGTATGTATTCCAATTATTTTTTAAACCAAATTCAGTTAATTGTTTTCTCAATTCAGAATTTGCACTTACACCACCAGCAATGGCAATTTCATTAATATTCAATTCTGTAGCTGCTTTGTGTATTTTTTTAATTAAAATCGATATAATTGCATGTTGAACAGAAGCACAAATATCATTCAAATTTTCTTGAATAAAATATGGATTTGATTTTATTTCATTTTGTAAAAAGTAAAGAATACTTGTTTTAATTCCACTAAATGAAAAATTTAAACCATCTACATTTGTTTGTGCAAATTTATACGCCATTGGATTTCCAAGTTGCGCATATTTATCAATTAGTGGTCCACCAGGATATGGCAAATTCAATAATTTTGCAGTTTTATCAAATGCTTCACCAGCAGCATCATCTAACGTCTCACCAATTATTTCCATGTCTAAATAATCCTTAACCAACACAATCTGTGTGTGACCGCCAGAAACCGTTAAACATAAAAATGGAAATTTCGGTATTGGTTCGTCAATAAAATGAGCCAATACATGTGCTTGCATGTGATGAACATCAATCAACGGAATATTGAGTGCTTGCGCCATAGATTTTGCAAACATACCACCTACCAACAAGGAACCGAGCAGACCTGGCCCACGTGTAAAAGCAATTGCAGAAATATCAGCATTGGTTACGTTTGCTTTTTTCATGGCTTCTGCAACCACAGGAATAATGTTTTTTGCATGTTCTCGACTTGCCAATTCGGGCACCACACCACCGTATTGTTCATGTATTTTTTGATTGGCTGTTAAATTAGAAACTACTTTACCATCAATGCAGACAGATGCAGATGTATCATCGCAGGAAGATTCAATAGCTAGTATAACGATTTGAGGCATAATTATTGCTTATTTTACCTTAATTTTGCAACTTTCTCTATTACTTGAAAAAATTCTTCAAATATACGTTCCGAACTGTCTTAACAATCGTTTTGTTAGTACTACTCTTATTTGTTACAACGTACTATTTAATTCAACAACCTAAAGTGCAAACTTATTTGGTACACAAAGTAAGTGATATTTTATCAAAACAATTAGGCAACGAAGTAAAAATTGATTCAGTCAACCTAAAATTTATCAAAACTTTAGAAATTCATAACGTTTATGTTTCCTCTAACAAAAGTAAAAAAGACACCATTTTATTTGTCAATAAATTATATGTTGATGTTTTAATTGGAGAAACATTAATTGATCAAATTACCAATTTAAAAGGTGGAAAAATACATGTAGATAATTTGGAATTAGATGGTGTGAAATTTAAAGGTTACCGAGCCATTAATGATAGTTTATTTAATTTTAGTTTTATATTACAAAAATTTGCTTCGAAAGAAAAAAACCAAAAGGATAGTAAAACAAGTAATCCAATCGATTTAAAAATAAATAAATTAAAACTGAAAAATGGAAATTTAGTTTTTGATGATCATTACAAAGATAGACGTTTCGATATTCGATTTAAAAAAGTATTTGTTGATGTGCGTGAATTTTCTCTCAATAAATTAAAAATTGATGCGAAAAATTTAGAATTAGAAGAACCTTATTTTAAATTGACTGATTATAATGAAGTGCCAAATGCACCCAAAGATCCAAACAAAAAAAGTAAAATGTTTGATGTCCAAGGTTTAGGTAAAATTCTAAATTTAACTGTTGACAAATTATCGATTGTAAATGGCACACATGCTATGGATTTTAAAAAGAAAGACCAAAAAGCTGGACTCTTTTTAATTAGTCAAATGAAAATTCACGACATCAATTTAAATTTTTCTGAATACCGTTGGGATTCGACAGGAATGCATGTAAAAATGAATAAACTTGAAGCAAATGCTGACAATGGTTTGTTGTTAAAAAAATTAAATGCAAAAGTACTTTTAGATAATGGTGGAATTTATTTAGATGACGCTGATATTGCGTTCAATAATTCTGTTTTTAAAACCAACTTATCGCTGCAATTTATGACTGGCGATTGGACTTCATTCAAGAATTTTGAGAACGATGTGATTATGAAAGCTGATGTTACTGAACTCAATGCAAAATCAAAAGACATCGCAACATTTGCACCAAAAATATTAAAATTTATTCCAAATGATTTATATATGCGCGGTTACATTAAAGGTAATTTAGCCAATTTACGTGTCAATAAATTATATGTTACTACTGGAAAGAATACAGTGATTGATATCACTGGAAACATCAAAGGTTTACCACACATCAACCAAACGTTGTTTGATTTAAAAGTGAACGAACTCAAAACAAATCCTACAGATTTAAAAGGAATTTTGTCGTACATAAAATTGCCACCACAATTAGATAAAGCTGGCAACCTTTCGTTCAAAGGTACTTACTTTGGTTTCATTAATGATTTCGTGGCAAAAGGAACTTTAAACAGTACTGGTTACGGAAATGTAGTGACAGATATTCGAATGAGTTTTCCAAAAGGACAAGCACCAAATTATTCTGGAAAAGTGGTGGCAACTGGCTTGAACTTGGCAGCAATTACTGGCAATTCCAAACTTTTTGGAACTGTTGATTTGGATCTTGTTGCTGATGGAAAAGGTTTTAACGCAAAACAATTAAACACCAAAATTACCGGAACTATTCGAAATTTTTATTTGAATGGATTTGTGTTTGATAAAATAAAAGTAAATGGATTTATAGACAAAAAGAAGTTTTCTGGAAAAGCATTTTTTGATGACAATTGTTTCTTAGTTGATTTTAATGGTGTTGTTGATTTGAATGATAAACTACCAAAATTTGATTTTAAAACCAGCATCAAAAATGCAGATTTACGCAAGCTAAATATTTCCAAAGATTCGATTATGATTTCGTTAGATGGCGAAATTCATGGCACTGGAAAAAGCTTAGACAACATCAATGGAACAGGTATTTTTAGCAATATTATTATACAAAATTCAAAAGATATTTTAGCACTTTCTGATGTTGGTATCAACATGAAAAATAATGGAAACGATAGAAATTATGCTATCACTTCTGATCAGTTTAATGCAAATATAAAAGGTATGTTTGATCCGCTTTCGATTGTTCCATCGATGAAAGTATTTTTAAGTAATTATACCAAATTAATTCATCCAACAGAAAAAGATTATAAGAAATTAAAACCACAACAACTAGACGCAGATATTACGCTAAAATCTGATTTTGGTTTGTTTAAAGTGTTTGTTCCGAAACTACAATACATCAGCGAATTAAATCTAAAAGCAAACATAAATACAAACACAAACTTGCTACATATTGATGCAAATATGGATTCATCTGTTTATGATAAAATCAGTTTAAATACTATAAAAATAGATGGCAATATTGTAGATAAAAATTTTATTTTAAATGCTGATGTCAAAAAATTACAAACTGGAAAAACTGTAATTAACAATATCAATTTAGGTGCAAATTCGTCTTTAGAACAACTACTTTCAAATCTTTCTGTTTCTGAAGATACATCAGCAAATGCTTTACGTTTGCAATCTACATTAGATTTTAGAGGTGATAGTATTGTAGCCAAAATTATAGATTCTAAGTTAAAAATAAACAATAAAATCTGGCAAGTTCAGAAAGGAAATCAAGTAACTATTATCGATAGTATTTTTATCACTGATAATTTTTCGTTGGTACAAGGTGATCAAAAAATCACCATTCAAAATGGTAGAAATTCTTTAGAAGATGCTAAAATAAATATTGAAAATTTATACTTGCCAGACATTACTCAATTAGTAGATACAAATGATTTATTGAAAAATGGACGACTCACTGGTAACGTAAATCTTAAACATATTTTAACTAAAATGCAAGTAAATGCTGATGTTACAGTAAATGATTTACAAGTGCTTGATTACAAAGTGAAGGTGATTGGTTTGAGTGGAATTTATGGAAAAAATGGAAAAAAAATGGTCGAGGTTTCTGGCTCGCTTGACGATAAAGATTATCAATTGGCTTTTGATGGAACGTATGATATGCAAGAAAAAGGCAAAGAAAAATTTGATGTAACAGCTGATATAGACAAATTGAATTTAAGTTTTTTAGAAACCATTTTGAAGAAAGAATTATTAGTGCCACGCGCGTTTGTAAAAGGTCGAATAAATGTTTCTGGAAACTTAAAAAATCCAATTTTAAACGGTGAAGCTCAAATCATTGATACGGCGATTTTAAAACTAAGATACTTAGGAACAACTTTTAAAATGGTAGATGAAAAAATAAAATTAAACAGTGCAGGTTTTGATTTTGGTGAAATGAATTTGTATGATAATTTTGGAAATACAGCTACACTTTCTGGAAAATTATTTCATAATGGATTTAAAGACTGGAAAGCAAAAGCTTATGTGTATGCACCAGATGGATATAATTTTATGAATACTTCATTCGATGACAATCAAGATTTTTATGGAAAAGTATTTGCAAAAGGCGATGTTGATATTGATGGTTATTTTAGCGATTTAAAAATTGATGCAAACGTAAAAACATTAAAAAATACTGAATTTAATTTACCAGTTTCTGGCAAAACTGCTGACAAAGGTTATGCATGGGTAAAATTTGTAGATCCGAAAGAAACTACAAAAGCAATTGAATACAAATCGAAATTAAATGGTTTAAATATTACGCTAAACATTGAAGCAACACCAGATGCAACTGCTAATATTATTCTTGACCAATCTGCAAATGATAAAATTGCAGGAAAAGGTGCAGGAAATATAACGCTTACCATGAATAAAAAAGGTGAAATAAATATTGATGGTGTGTATGATATTTCTGAAGGAAAATATGATTTCAGTTTTCAAGGCGCGTTGAATAAAACATTTAAAATTAAGAAAGGTAGTACTATAACTTTTAATGGAAAACCAACCGATGCAGACTTAAATATTACTGCCTTGTACAACGTAAAAAATGCATCTGTACGCAATATTTTTGATAGTACCAATGCACTGCGAAACAGAACGTTTCCTGTAGATTTAAATTTGAGAATTACCAATACTTTAGAAAAACCAAAAATCGGATTCGTTATTACACCAACTGAAGGAACTATTTCTGCTCAAACAGAAGAATTGAAACGCAAATTAGAAGAAATTTCTGCGAATGAAAATGATGTAAATAATAATGCAGCAACACTTCTTTTATTCAATACATTTTTCCCAACTGGAACAGCTTCTGACCAAAAATTAACTGGATTTTCGAGTACTGTAACTGATTTAGTTTTTAGCCAATTATCCAATATTATTTCCAAAGGTTTATCGCAATTAATACCTGGTGCTCAATTAGATGTAGTATTAAACGATATTGAAAGCAAATCGCGCAATTTTGGATTTAGTTATAAACAAGAATTATTTGGCAACAGAATTATTTTAACTATTGGTGGAAACGTGAATTTTGGCAGCACAGAAACAAATACAACTGGATTGCCTACCAGTGGACAAACCAACAGAAACACTGCAGTTGCTGGTGATTTTATTTTAGAATATTTAGTAACGCAAGATGGAAGAATTCGTTTAAAAACATTTGCCAGAACTGCCAATTATGATATTTTAAATCAAGATAAAATACGAACTGGTGGTGCCATCTCTTTCCAAAAAGATTTTGATAGTTTTAAAGAATTATTTACAACTAAAAAACAAAAGGAAAAACAACAAGAAGAGCAAAAACCAGAACCTATACTACCTAAAGAACAACCGATTATAGATTCATTACGCAAAGAACCTGAAATACAATAAGATTTGTAAAGGTATTTTTTTAATCAAAATTTAAATTGAGCATGCGACGTAAGGAAATAGTGACGTTTTTTTTTATCGCTGAATAAATTGATTTGTGTAATTGATAAGATTTTATTTGCTGATTTAAATTACTAGAATAACAGGTAGAATATGATTTGCTCTACTATAATTATGTAACATTCCTTTACTTCTTTGTGTTTTCTGTGTGAAATAAATCAATGAAAAAACTCAGCTAAATATCGTTCTGCATCTAAAGCAGCCATGCAGCCAGAACCTGCAGATGTTACAGCTTGTCGGTAAATTTTATCTTGCACATCGCCTGCTGCAAACACACCAGCAACCTTAGTTTTGGTTGAACCAGGAATTGTAATTAAATAACCAGTTTCATCCATTTCTAAATAGTCTTTAAAAATGTCTGAGTTCGGTTTGTGTCCAATGGCAACGAAAAAACCTTCTACTTTTATTTCTGATAACTCATTGGTTGTTCTATTTTTAAGTCGAACACCTTCCACTTTAAATTGACCTAAAACTTCATCGGTTTCCTGGTTCCAGTAAATCGTAATATTGTCTTTTGCTATCACTCTGTCTTGCATAATTTTGGATGCACGCATCTTGTCGCTGCGCACAATCATGTGTACATGCGGACACAAATTCGATAAATACAATGCTTCTTCACAAGCTGTGTCACCAGCACCAACAATAGCAACTTCTTTTCCTTTAAATAAAAAACCATCGCAAACTGCACAGGCAGAAACACCGCTTCCGTTTAATCGTTTTTCAGATGGTATTCCAAGCCATTTTGCTTCAGCACCTGTTGCTATAATAATTGAATTTGCATGAATTTCGGTTTCTTCATCAATCCAAACTTTATGTACTTTTTCTGAGAAATCTACTTTGGTAACTAAGCCAAAACGAACATCAGCACCAACGCGTTCAGCTTGTTTTTGGAAATCATCCATCATTTTCGGACCCGTTACCGCATCTGGATAACCTGGATAATTTTCTACGTCAGTCGTCGTCATTAATTGTCCACCAGGTTGTAAACCTGTATATAAAACAGGTTTTAAGTTAGCGCGTGCAGCATAAATAGCGGCTGTATATCCAGCCGGACCAGCACCAATGATTAAGCAATTTACAGTTTCCATATTGAATGAATGAATTGTAGAATTAGAGAATAAATGAATTTAGTTATAGTGAACTTGCCAAGATATAACACAACACGAAAGTAAAAAGTTCTATTTTGATAATAGAATTAATTGATGATGAATTGTCAACACTTGTTCTATCAATGGTTGAGAATGATCATTATAAATAACAAAATCAGCACGTTTCATTTTTTCATCTTCAGAAAGTTGTTTATCAATTCTTTCCAGCACCTCTTTTCTGCTGATCTTATCTCGTTTTATTGTACGTGCAATTCTATCTTCGATTGGTGCAAAAACAGTAATAATTTTATCTAACAATTTATAGCTACCACTTTCAAAAAGAATAGCTGCTTCATATAAAGTATAATTTTCATAATGATGTGTTTGATACCAATCTAAAGTATCTTGAAAAACGGCAGGATGCACAATTGAATTGAGTTGTTGCAGTAAATTTTTATCATGAAATGCTTTATCAGCAATGTGTTTTCGGTTGAGTTGACCATTTTCATCATAAGCATCTGAACCAAATAGTTTTTTTATTTGATTAATTACATCGGCATCAGCAACCATAATTTCCTTAGCACGCACATCAGCATAATAAATTGGAATACCAAGCGTGGCAAAAATCTGACAAACGGTAGTTTTTCCGCTACCAATTCCACCTGTGATACCAATCTTTAACATAGAGATTTATTGAACACTGATTTAACAGATTTTATAAAATAAAAATGATTTTTGTATAAAATCATAATAATCTTTAAAATCCGAGTTCTATTTTCTATTTCGTTTCAGTTGAAGCAGTATTCACTGCTTTAGTCAACTCTGGATTAATAGAAGATTTTTCCATTTTTAAACGAGTGGGTCCATCTACTTGTACCAAAATCGTGTTATCTTCATTGATAGCCGTAATTTTTCCGTGAATTCCAGAAGTCGTAATAACTTTATCGCCAACTTTAATAGATTCTAAGAATACTTGTGCTTCTTTTTGTTTTTTGTTTTGTGGACGAATCAAGAAAAAGTAAAAAACCACACCCATCAACAACAACATGATTGGCAGTTGCATTGGATTTGCTGCACCACCTGCTTGTAATAAAAATAAAAGAGAATTCATTGTAATAATTTAGGTTGCAAATCTATCACTCTAAATAGAATAATCAAAATAATGAATCATTAAATAACCTTGCAGCAACGTTTTTGAACGCAGATAATGCTTGCCACCGTCTGTTAGGTCTCTGCCACCGATTCGCAAGTCTCTGTCATCGATTAGTAGATCTCTGTCACCGATTAGCAGGTCTCTGCCACCGTTTCGCAGGTCTCTGCCACCGTTTCGCAGGTCTCTGTCACCGTTTCGCAGATCTCTGCCACCGATTAGCAGGTCTCTGCCACCGTTTCGCTGGTCTCTGCCACCGTTTCGCTGGTCTCTGCCACCATTAAGTTGATATGATTAAGCAGTGAGAGACATTAACTAAACTCTGACAATAACCTGCTAAGAAGTGGCAAGCATCTACCAGACGCTGACAAGCATCTGCGAAGGTAACTATATACGTGTGCGACCACGCGGTGTAAAAAATATGGTTGAAATATCTAATATTTCATTTAGGAGGGTTGTTTTCTTGCGACACTACGGTTTCTTCAATGTGGTCGTTTTCTATTTTAATGCCATTCTTTATTCCTTCATAATCTAACCATAGCTGTTTAATTTTACCACTTAACATTTCACTTTCTTTATTTTGTTTATTGTAATAAGATAGGAAATAGAAAATAAAATTTGAAGCTGGTATGAATAATGAGGTTAAAACAATAATAGTATATATAGTTTGTTTGTCTACAATTTTATCATAAAGAACATTTAAGTAGTCAAGTAATGAATTTAATTTTAAGTGATTTATAGTATATAATGAGTTTAAATTATGAATCACTATAAATACCCCTAGAGATATAAGTATAAATATTGCATAAATGGCTATTGCCTTTATATGTGATAATTTCAAAGGTTTTTCAAGTACCTCACAAATAAAAACAACTACACATAAAATAAAAGAACACAAATTGAAAGTTAAAAAAGCATCCACACAACCTGACATGCAGGTTAAATGATTATTGTTATCAATTAGTGCTGAAAAAATTAAAATAGTGATGCAATACAGTGCGTTAAATAGGCACAAATATGAAAAATATTTACTCAGCCAATCAGACTTTTCCTGAGCTTCTACATACATCCTTAATTCATTGCATTGCGACTCAAAGTTTTCTATTTTTTCTTTATAAAGTCTATTTTGCTCAGGTTTATTTACATTGTAATAAATACCATCGCCACCCTTTTTTCTTTGGTTTAATAAAAACTCTTGAAATTGTTGTTTAATAGATTCTTCAACTATAGCCAGACTTGTTAGTTGTATTTTTATATTCAAATAAATTGATAATATACCATTATTTATTTTTGATGAAAAATTATCAACTAGGCAATATGCTAAATTAAATGTACAAAATAATTCAAATATTGAACTTAAGGAAGTTAATTGCATCATACTGAATCTAAGCTTACTCGAGGATTAAATTTTTAGTTACTTCGTCATTATTGAATAAATTGTCAAATGCAATTGCTAAATTTTTATTTGTCTTAGGATTATTAAATGAACACCTTGCCATGTATTCTTCAGTATTATATTCTAATCTGAATGATTTATCATCACCAGTTGAAAAATGTACTTTGTTCCCAGATGATTCTGAGAAAGTCTTTTGTGTAATCTTAATTTTAAGTTTATTATCATAGTTGTCCTGAAAGAATTTTAATGTTTTCTTTAAGGATTTATTCATTTCTTCTTGAGCATTTATACCCATTAAAATGTGTAATTGAGTATTTTTTTTGCTCAAAAAATTATCTAAGCTGTTTAAATACTCTTTATCTCCACAAACATCACCTTTAAGGTTACCGCAATGAATTCTAACTATATCATTAGAACTACTAAAAATTTTTGACATAACCAAAGAAGCATGTTCGGCACCGCTATTGTAGAAAGTATCACCATTATTAGTGGCAATAATGTCTTCAATAAAAATTTTATATTTTTCGATTTCAGTCATATGGTTTATTCTTATTATAACAAAAGTATATAATGCAAGTTGTACAAAAATAATATAAATTGCTCAATTGTGACATTATATTTTCGTTTAAATTCTATTATACTGGCAATATTATACATATTTTACTATTAATATTCATTGGATTTGCAAACAATTGTTAACTGAATAGTTATTTTTTTTGTGACATGTATATAATAGATGTCAATTATATAGTTAATGGATGTGATTTTAATAAAATCGTAGTATATTTACACTATGGTTTCTAACGAAATAATATTGCAACTCAGTAAGCATATTGACAAGCTAAGAACTGAAAGGAATTTATCGTTTCAAGAAATGGCAGATTTATGTGAAATGGATAAAGCGCAAGTTTACAAGATTTGTACTAAAGGAGTAGACCTTAGAACAACATCAATTGCCAAGATTGCTAAAGGTTTGGAAATACCTATTTATGGTCTTTTTGAATTTTAAAAAAGACTTAATTGCCTTGTCCCAATTAATCTTGTAAATTCCTGTAAGAACAATTCAGTGTCAAGGTAATAATTTGGATACGCTAGTTTTAACGCTTCTACTGAATCCGCAGAAACTAAAACAGCATTCCTGTTGCCATCTTTTATTCTTTTTTCAATAGTCAAGTAATCTAACGAAGCAGTAGGAAGTTGCGTTTGTGTATAAGATTTTATTATTACTCTTCTTTCGTCTGGGTCAAGTTCTAATAAATAATAATGCGCATCTTTTGTATGAGATTGGTCTGCTAATATTGTCATTGAATTTCTAAAGGCATTCAAATGACCTTCGACGCCTAATTTCTTTTCTAGTCTTATAATCTCTGGTATTAAATCGTTTAAATTATCTGGTGTGTTTGGTACAGTTGGCTTACCTTCACTTATTGCCATTGCAGAACTCATTAAGGTAAAAAACAACAACCAGTCCTCTTCACCTTGACTTGATTTTAACGATTGTCCAATAAATGTGCCTACAGTTTCTACAGCTGTTGCCCAAGCATGCTGTATTAGTGTGCGTATTTGAATTTCAATTTTTAAGTCATCAAAATTTGAAGTTTTATCACTTCTGTATTTATAAATCAAATGCACACCTCTATATCCAGATGTTTTTGGATTAGCGATGTAATCTTGTGGCTTTGATAGTTCATGTTTTAAACCACTACTATGATTTAAATAAATATCTACAAGTCTATCAACTTCTGATACATTTTTCATGATAGCACGACATCCGCCAATATCTTGAATTTGTGACAATTTCATATCAGAGTATCGCTCTAATTTTAGCTTTATAGATGCAAGTCTTTTTATCCTTTGAGCAATCAAACTTTCAGTATTTATCTTATTTGCAGTAGTTCTAAGTCTTTTCTGAAATGTGTTTAATGGTGTGTAGTGTGACGCACGCCAATTATTTATAATAATTAACGCCTTGTCTATTTCCTCTTGTGAAGCAGATTTGCTTATTAAAACATTTCCTGCTCGATTTACATCTGGTCTTGAATATTCAGGAATAGTAGCTGTCCACCTTGCCATATATTATAATATTATACCACAAATGTAAGTAAAAATTATTTCATGCGCAACACATGCAACTCTCATGCGCCACTCATGCGTCACTCATTACATTGATTATCAGTTAAATAAAAAATAAAATAAAATTTGCATAATTCAAAATAACGTAGTATATTTGTACTACGAAATCAAACAAGATGAAAACATTTAAGTCAATATTAGAATTTCAAAAAGAGTTTAGCACAGAAGAAAAATGTATTGAACATTTAGAGCAACAACGTTGGAGCGGTACGCCTGCATGTATTCATTGCGGTTCATTGAACGTTCATAGATTTGTAACTAATCCTAAAGTATTTAAATGTCGTGAGAAAGAATGCAGAAAAAAGTTTTCTGTTATTGTTGGCACTATCTATGAAAACACAAAATTACCATTGACTAAATGGTTTTTAGCTACTTATATCTTATCAGTACATAGTAAAGGTATTTCATCTTTACAGTTGGCTAATTGGCTTGGAATCACGCAAAAATCAGCATGGCATTTAAACCACAGAATTAGATTTATGCTAACAAACAATGCACCTGAAAAATTAGAAAATATTGTTGAAGTAGATGAAACTTATGTAGGTGGCAAAGAGTCAAATAAACATGCACACAAACGTACTGTTAAAGCAGGTGCAGGTGGCAAAGCTATGGTATTTGGTGCGATAGAAAGAAACGGAAAAGTAAGAACAAGAGTTATATCTCAAACTAACATTGAAAACATTACTGACGCTGTGAAAGATTTTATCGCTCCACAATCTACTATGGTAAGTGATGAGCACCACGCTTATAACAAAGTGAAAGACCTATATAAACACAAAAAAGTGAATCATGGCGCAAAAGAATACGTTCGTAAAGAGGGTGACTTTAAAGTGCATACAAACAATATCGAGGGATATTGGAATATATTGAAAAAACAGATAAATGGTATTCATCATTTTGTAAGTCCTAAACACTTACAACGTTACTGTGATGAATCAGCATTCAGATTTAACAACCGTAAAGAAGCACAGGACGAAAGATTTGCTTCTGCATTATCGAATATTGAAGGAACATTACAATTTAAAGTTTTAGTACATGGAAAATAATAACGACTTCTTAAGCGAATTAGGAATGAAAATAAAAGTTGCGAAAGTGGTCAAAAGAACCTCGACTGCAAAGATTTGTAAATTCACAGGTCTTAACAAATCAACCATTTTACAAATAGAAAATGGTCAAAAGAATTTTCATATACTTACGATAAAATCTATTGCAGAATCGTTAGGCATGGATATAAAAGAATTTTTATAAATTTGAATATGGCAAAGACAACAAAGAAAACTCCGAAAGAAGCGAGTGAATTATTTTACAGCATAATAAAGGCATCTGTTATACCATTGCCTAAGCCAATTAAAAAGGATTCAAAGAAAAAGAAAGAATAAACAGCGAGGGCGGACGCTCGCCATTAGAAAATTATTTATTATAGAATATATCCGCCATTTACTTATATTAGTGGTAGAAAATTATTTTATTTATGGATGACAAATTTAAAGTGGGCGATGTAGTTTGCCTTGCAAGCGACATTAAAACAGAAATGCCTATGACTGTTTATTTTGCTGGCGACAAAGAAAGCGTTGTATATTACATACACCCAATTTCAAAGGAAATAGTAAGAGATAAGCAATTCCCAAATTCAATGCTTATTAAGATATTGGAACCGAAAAAATAAAATCATTTATTTTTTTTGCTTCTTTAATTAAGTCATCAATAGTCTGGTTTGGGTAAATCTCTTTTGCTAATTTAAAGCATTCTAATTTTAATTCATCTTGACTCATTTTTTATTTATTTAATGTGAAATATTTTTTTTAAAATCCTGTGGTCGCACACGTATATAGTTACCTCTGCGAAGCAGTGACAAGCATCTGCGAAGCAGTGACAAGCACCTGCGAAGCAGTGACAAGCATCTGCGAACTGATGACAAGCATCTGCGAACTGATGACAAGCATCTGCGAACCGATGACAAGCGTCAGCGAACCGGTTACAATCGTTAGCGAACCAGTTACAATTACATATAGATAATAGAATTGCAGAACCTGCGAGCATGATTAAAACATTTTAGTAACTTTGTCAAAATTCTCTAATTATACAATTTTTAAACTTTGAAATAATCACATGAAATTCTTACAAAATTTAAACATAAACGAAACAAATTCAGGCACTTCGACAGGTACCAACTGGATCTCGACTGAAAATTTATTAGATTCTTTTTCTCCTGTAGATGGTAAAAAAATAGCTTCGGTACAAGTTACTACGGAAAAAGCATATCAAACTGTTTTACAAAAAGCAGAAGAAGCATTCAAAGTTTGGCGCGTTACGCCTGCACCAAAACGTGGTGAAATAGTGCGCCAAATGGGTGACGAATTCCGTAAACATAAAGATGATTTAGGTAGATTGGTTTCTTGGGAAATGGGAAAAAGTTTGCAGGAAGGTCTTGGCGAAGTACAGGAAATTATCGATATATGCGATTTTGCCGTTGGTTTATCGCGCCAGTTATATGGCTTAACGATGCATTCGGAACGACCAAAACACCGAATGTATGAACAATATCATCCGATTGGTATTGTCGGAATTATCACGGCATTTAATTTTCCGGCGGCAGTTTGGGGCTGGAATGCCATGTTGGCTTGGGTTTGCGGCGACGTTTGTGTGTGGAAACCATCAGAAAAAACGCCATTAACAGCAGTTGCCTGCCAAAAAATTGTAGAAAAAGTAATAAAAGCCAATAATTTACCAGAAGGTTTATCGTGTTTAATTAATGGCGACCGCAATGTTGGCGAGTGGCTTGCTGCTGACGAACGCATTCCGTTGGTTTCAGCAACTGGTTCCACCAGAATGGGAAAAGAAGTTGGAAAAATTGTAGCAGCACGTTTAGGCAGAAGTTTATTGGAATTAGGTGGCAACAATGCCATTATCATTACACCAAATGCAGATTTAAAATTAGCGATTGTTGGTTCAGTTTTTGGCGCAACAGGCACTACTGGACAACGATGCACTACTACTCGAAGATTAATTATACATTCATCTGTTTATGAGCAATTTAAACAACAGTTAGTTAGTGCATTTAATCAGTTAAAAATAGGAAATCCTTTGGAAGATGGTATTCATGTTGGACCTGTGATTGATACGCATGCTGTGCAACTATATTCAAAAGCTATTGAAGAATGTAAAGAGCAAGGTGGTCGATTTGTAGTTGATGGTGAAGTTTTAACTGGCTCAAGCTACACTTCTGGTTGTTATGTAAAACCGTGTATTGCTGAAGTAGATTCTCAATTACCAATTGTAAAAACAGAAACCTTCGCACCTATTTTATATTTAATGAAATACGATGATTTGGAAGAGGCGATTGCTTTGCAAAATGAAGTACCACAAGGTTTATCATCTTCCATTATTACAACTAATATGCGTGAAATGGAAGCATTTTTATCGGCTGCTGGTTCTGATTGTGGAATTGCCAACGTAAATATGGGTACATCTGGCGCTGAAATTGGCGGTGCTTTTGGTGGTGAAAAAGAGACAGGTGGTGGCCGCGAATCTGGTTCAGATGCGTGGAAAGCATACATGCGAAGACAAACCAGCTCTATCAACTATGGCGAAGACTTGCCTTTGGCGCAAGGCATTAAGTTTGATTTATAATGTTAATTTTTAGGAATTTTTTATCATTTAATCTTCCTAACTTACGTCTTCATAAAAATTAAATCTATGATAATTGTATCTTTTATTTTAGGCGTATTGCTGTGGACATTTACAGAATATATGTTACATCGTTTTTTAGGACATGAACATAAAGGCAGAAATTTCTTTAAAAGAGAACATGTGCAACATCATGCAAAATTTAATTACTTCGCGCCTGTTTATAAAAAAGTAATTAGTGCCAGTATTGTATTTATGATTTTCTTTTTGTTCGGAAATTTGTTTGCACCAGTTTTAATAGTGCTTTTCTTTTTAATAGGATTTTTTGGCATGTATGCTTTGTACGAAGCAGCACATTTCAGATATCATGCAAAAGATCCATTGGTTGCACCTTTTATAATTTTGAGAAAACATCATTTTTATCACCATTTTCATAATCCAAAAATGAATCATGGTGTAACCACACGAATTTGGGACAGAATATTCGGCACGTTTATACCAGTTGAATCAGTCAATATTCCTGAAAAAATGACTATGAATTGGCTAACATACAATGGTGAAATAAAAAACAGATATGCTTCACATTTCAGAATAATCAATAATAGCAGGAAATAGCTTTAGGATTTTTAGTGACGGGTTTTGTTCATTAAATCTTTATAGCAAAACCAATTTTTGCCCAAGATGCTTCTTCGTAGCCAGCTTCAATGGCAACGCCAAAATGCTCTACAAAGTAATAGCGCAACGCAATACCACCACCAGCGTTCACACCTATTTTTTTAGTTTTGGTATCGAGTGTTTTATCTTTGTATGAAACCAGATAAGCACCAATATGTGCGTGAATGTCAAAGTCTAATTTGTCAGATAGCAACTCTTTATCTAATTTATCATCTAATAATTGCCACCAATGTAATCCACATCTAGCACCAAATGCATTACCCAAATAATAGACGTTGGTCGATTTATAATTTTTAAATCCAACACCATAAAAAACGCCAACACTTACATAATCATGCACATTATAATCTAAATTCAATGTAAAACCAAGCATTAAACCAGTTCCATATTTTGTGCCAGCATAATTTAAAGATTCAAAACCTAAATGATGTCCAACATTTAAAGTTGGTTGAATGACAAAGTTTTTTTTTGCAGATGCACCTTCGCTTACAGGTGTATATATTTTTGTTCCTTTTTCATTTTCAATAATAGAGACTTCGCATTTATTAAAACTATTTTCGGATTTATTATCTGTTTTGATGTTTAAGTTCTCAGCAAATAACTGAGAAGAAAACACTATAAATACAATAATTAGAGTAAATGATTTGATTGATTTATACATACTGTTGTTTGAGAATTGAAATGTAAAATTACAGAAATGATAATAAAATAACTTGTTTAAATAAAAAATGCCACGAAAAATTCGTGGCTTATTTTTTAAATAACTATATTTTATTGTATGTATTATAGTTTAAGTGAAATACCTGCTTCCAATAAACTTTTTCCGTAACCAACTTCAGCATAAATACCGAATTTTGGTTTTGGATAATATTTAATACCAAATTGTGGTCCTACAAATAGCATTCCACCAATTGTACTGCTGCTTGCAGGAAAACTTACTGCTAAGCCAGAACCAACGTTTAAACCAGCATATAAATCTATTTTATCACCATGAATGTCTTTGCTTGTTTTATCTTCAATTAATTGAAAAAAGTGAAAATTTGCCATGATACCAACTGGTACATACAAAATACCACCACCACCTCTGTAGTTTCTTCCACCAATTCCAGTAACAAGACCTAATCCTACATAATCATGAATACCAAATTCTGCTTGTATGGATAATGTTCCAGAATACCAAAAGCCATAAGCATAACCACCATAACTATAACCACCATATCTGTAAAATCCACCACTACCAAAGTTGCCAAGATAAGAAGACATTCCTAAACCTATTGACAAGGTTTTTGATCCTTTTCCTTCAAATGCTTTCTCACCAGATGATTTTGAACTTTTCTTTGGAGCTGCATAACTTGTTAAGTTAGACATTTTTAATCCTAATTCTTCAGCAAATGTGTTTGTAGAGAACAAAATGATTGTTGCAACTACCATTAATTTCATTAATTTTTTCATTGTTTTAATTTTATATGTTTGATTATATTTCGCAAAATTAGAATAAAAAATTCATTGTCAATATACCGAATAATAAGTAGAAATGACCGCTTACTCATTTACGCACATCTTTTCCACAACATATTTATATATAGTTTAATTTATAGTGTAAAATCAGTACGTTTCTTAAACAAAAAAAGATACCGCATGCGATATCTTTTTATATTTTAATGAATAGCAATTATAATTTTACAGACAATCCTATTTTAGCAACTGACATTTCATTCCATCCAAATTCGCCAACGATACCAATTTTGTTATTAAAATAATAGCGAACACCTACACTTGGTCCCACAGAAAATCCACCATAAGTTCTGCTGTAACCAGCATTAACGAATTCATTATTAGTATTCACATAAAAGATTCCACCCATGTGAAGTGCTGCGTAAAAATCAAGTTTACCTGGACTTACTTTAGTGTTGGCTTTCTTCCATATTAATTGATAAATATGAAAAACACCTCTTGCTCCAAAAGCAAGACCTATGTTTCTATCAGAGTATAGAAATCCTTGCACCAAGCGATTATTTACGCTGGCATCCATGCCAAAATAACCACCTATACTTACATACGGATGTACGGCACCATCAATATTTAATGTAAAACCTGGTCTAAAACCAACACCATATCGGTAGTTATAACCAGCAACATTTCCTTTTTTATATTTATTGTTGACATAAAACGGACCATTACTACCTAAATTTAAAGATAAATCTAGTTGAATGAGTCCTTTATATATTCCATCTGAAGAAGATTTTTTATTTTCAGCATTTGGTTTGTAATACGAAGTGCTAATTGTATTAAGACTTAACTCTTTTGCATAGGTGAAATTTGTAATTAAAACGAATGCAAGAGCAGTAAAAATCGTTGTTTTGTGTTTAAATGTAAATTTTTTCATACAGCAAAGATGCTTTAAATATCACTTTGCATTGTTACAATAGGTTACTATAAACTTACAAGAATCACACTTTCTCAATAACAATAGCACTAGCGCCACCGCCGCCATTACAAATTCCTGCTGCACCAATTTTTCCATCTTTATTTTTTAAGATAGAAATTAAAGTAGCTACAATTCTACAACCAGAATTTCCAATTGGATGACCTAATGCAACTGCACCGCCAAATACATTTATTTTATCATGCGAAATATTCATTTCTTTCATGTTGGCTAAAGCAACTACTGAAAATGCTTCATTAATTTCAAAAAAATCAACATCTTCTACCTTTAAATTTGCTTTGTGTAATGCTTTTGGAATTGCTTTTGAAGGCGTAGTTGTAAACCATTCTGGATCTTGTGATGCATCCGCAAAGGATATAATTTTTGCTAAAGGTGTTACGCCTAATTCTTTCACTTTTTTGCCACTCATCAACACCATCGCACTTGCACCATCATTAATTTTAGATGCATTTATAGCCGTTATCGTTCCTTCTTTTTCAAAAGCTGGCTTCAACGCACTTACTTTAGCTTCATCAAATTTTTTATATTCTTCATCTTCAGAAATAGTCACATCACCTTTTTTAGATGCAATCACAACAGGTACAATTTCGTCTTTAAAATAACCATTTGCATACGCTTCTTGCGCACGTTTGTATGATGAAATAGCATACGCATCTTGCGCTTCACGAGAAAATGAATAATGTTTTGCACACACTTCACCAGCATTTCCCATCATGTATTTTTTATAAGGATCTTGTAAACCATCTCGTACGATAGCATCTAAAATTTCGCCGTTGCCATATCGAATACCAGTTCTACCAGTTGGCAAATAATGTGGTGCATTGCTCATACTTTCCATTCCACCAACCACTACTACATCGTTGTCACCTAACATAATAGACTGTGCACCTAACATAATTGCTTTCATTCCAGATGCACATACTTTATTTACGGTAGTACAAGGCGTTTTTGTATTGATACCAGCAGCTATCGATACTTGTTGCGCTGGAGCTTGTCCTACATTTGCCTGCAACACATTTCCTAAATAAACTTCATCAATTTGATCGCCGTTGATTCCAGCACGTTGCATAGCAGCTTGAACAGCAATTTTACCTAATTCAATTACGTTTACATTTGCTAAAACGCCACTCAATGCGCCAATTGGTGTGCGCGCCATCGATACTATAAATACATCTTCCATAATAATTTTTATTTTGATACAAAAATACAAAGTATTTAGGAGTTTTAAAATCAATTTATTGTGTAGTTAATACATATAGCTAAAGAAAATGTTTAGATAGCATATTCGTATCGACGAATATCTCCGACTTCTCCACGTTGCTTGTAAAATTTCAACTATTTATTCTCTTTGAACTCATTACAACACTGTTATATTTTGTATTTTTTTGTTTCCTTTTAAAATAAAAAAACCTCGACTAAATTAGTCGAGGTTTCTCTTTATTGAT
>CALLKF010000107.1 GCA_938008535.1 uncultured Saprospirales bacterium
AAAAAAATTAGCTTCCAAAAAATTAAACGCACAAGCCGATTGGACGACTATCATAAATTATTTTACAAAGATAGATGCTATTGAAAATGAAATGTCATCGCTTTTATTAGCAAAAAAAATAGACGCATCAACCATAAAAATTATAAAAGCAAATTCAGATAATACAAGCAAACAATCAAGCATAAAAAAAACATTCATCAATATTTTATCATTGCCAGAATATCAATTATGCTAACCAAACATTATATATAGCGAATAAATTTTTAATTCATAAAAATCAAGCGATTCATTTAAATCAGCGGTATGAAAAGAAGACAATTTATACAAACATCAGGACTTGCATCAACTGCGATGTTAGTACCAAATTTCTTAAAAGCGCAAGAAAATATTCCAACAATAAATACAGATAAAATCTTAATAGTAGTGCAACTAACTGGTGGCAACGATGGTTTAAATACGGTAGTTCCTTACGAAAATGATTTGTATTACAATGCGCGTCCACAAATTGCCATCAAGAAAAATGAAGTTTTGAAATTAAACAATCAACTTGGCTTAAATCCAAATATGCTTGGCTTTATAGAGTTATATGATAATGGCAATATGTGTTTGATAAATAACGTTGGTTATCCAAATCCAGATCGTTCGCATTTTCGTTCTATGGATATTTGGCAAACAGCCAGTAAAAGCAATGAGTACAAAACTACAGGATGGCTCGGTAGATATTTAGATGAACAATGTGGCACCTGCGATAAACCAACACAAGTGTTAGAACTAGACGATACGTTGAGCTTGGCATTGAAAGGAAACAACGCAAAAGGTTTGGCACTAAAAGATGCAAAAAGATTGTACGCAACTACATCAAATGTATTCATCAATCAGCTTTCAAAACAACATGCAATTGGCGATCATCAACATGATAATGCAGAATATTTATACAAAACTTTAGCAGAAACTATTTCATCAGCATCGTACATTTATCAAACCTCTAAGATTTATAAATCGGCTGCAACGTATCCAAACCATCAGTTTGGTAAAAGCATGAAATCTATTTCAGAATTTATTATTTCCGGTGTAAATACAAAAGTATATTATGTTTCTTTAGGTAGTTTTGATACGCATTTCAATCAGCAAAAACGACAAGGCGAGTTGCTGCAACAATTATCTGAATCCATAAAAATTTTCATGGATGATTTGAAAAAAAATGGAAAAGCGAATGATGTGTTGTTGATGACGTTTTCTGAATTTGGCAGACGTGTGAATGAAAATGCCAGTGGTGGCACCGATCATGGAACAGCCAACCAGATTTTTTTATTTGGAAATAATCTGAAAAAAAATGGTGTGTATAATGAAGCACCCAGCTTAGCTGATTTAGATGATGGCGATTTAAAACATTCTATCGATTTTAGAAAAGTATATGCGACGCTACTTAAAAAATGGCTCGACACCGATGAACAAAATATATTAGGTGAAAAATTTGAGTATTTTGATTTTCTCTAATCGGCTCATCACTCTTTACTCATCACTTATCACTATCATATCAACATCTGTTGGTTCTTCGTAATCTATAAAAAAAGAAATCAGTCGTACATTTATGCGCTATGAGAAAAGTATTACAAATTACTTTTGTTTTATTTATTGTTCAGTTTTCAGCAAATCACATTTTTGCTCAGGATATTATTGATGTAGTTGATCCGTACGAAATGAAAGTTTCACGTTCCAAAACTGCAGATACTTTTTATTTTTCCCAGAATAACGTAAATCAATCTAAAAAAATTGACACATTACGAACGTATGATGTTTACTTAGAAGAACGCTTAACACCATTTGGAATTGCTTACATGTGTAATGGTGCCGAAGTAACTAAATCTAAATATTCTGAATATAAAAAATTTTGGGACGCATCTGGTGCTTGCTTACCTTGTCTTCTTTACACCTATGGTGCTGACGATAAATTAAAACATGTTGTATTTCAGTATGAAGATTGCTTGTGTGGAAGCTACAAATCCTATCATGATAATGAAATGCTGAAAGTAGAGGGACAGTTTAGAGAAAATCAAGATGGAAATTGGAAAGCCATGCAAAGCAAACGTCAATGTAATATCAGAATTGGAAAATGGACTTATTATACTGAAACTGGTATTATAGAGAAAATTGAAAACTATAGCATTGATGGTGTTTTATTAGATACTAAATTGATTCCAAAAAATTCAAATTCATCTTCTAAAACAAAAAATAATTTAGATACTAACGATCAAGATTCTAGTGATCAACCTGTGAAAAAAGGACTATTCAGACGTATAAAAGATAATAATAAAACCGAGGTAGAAGCACAATAAACCACACTAAATTCATTTTTTTTTAAGGCAGTCCGATTTTTTAAATCGGACTGTTTTGTTTTTTAGTATCTAACCATAAACCATGATTTTTTGACAAATTTGCACAAGTGTTAAGAAATGGTAATAAATGTATTAAATCTTTTGCATATCTTGTCACCAAAATAAACACGTATGAAGTATAATATGAAACTAAATTTACTATTACTTTTCTTCCTCTCTAGTTTTACTATGATGGCACAAACTGTTATCAAAGGTAAAGTTACAGACGGAAAAGAAGCCGTAATCGGCGCAAATGTATCAATAAAAGGTACAACAGAAGGAACCGTCACCGACATTGATGGAAAATTTGAACTAACAACCAATCAACCTGTACCACTTACACTAAGTATTACAATGGTTGGTATGGCTACATCTGAACTACAAATTGATGGAAACAAAGATGACGTAAATGTTACGTTGTCAGAAGAAACAAGTTTACTGAACGATGTAGTTGTTTCTGCATCAAGAGTAGAAGAAAAAATTCTGGAATCACCAGTAACCATTGAAAAAATGGATGCTAAAATGATTAAAAATGCATCAGCTGCAGATTATTACGATGATTTAGGAAAATTAAAAGGAGTACAAACCATCAATGGCTCTATGACGCTTACTTCAATTAACACGCGTGGTTTTGGTGGTATTTCTAACACTCGTTTTGTTCAGTTAATGGATGGAATGGACAACGCAGCACCATTATTAAACTTTCCAACTGGTAACATTGTAGGTATTGGCGAATTAGATATAAACAATACTGAATTATTGCCTGGTGCAGCTTCTGCATTATATGGCCCAAATGCATTTAATGGTATTTTATTAATGAATTCTAAAAATCCATTTGAACAACCTGGTTTCAGTTTTCAAGTAAAAGGTGGTTTTTCTCAAGCAAAAAATGGGTACGGTGTAAAACCAATGGGAACTGCTGCTATGAGAATTGCACATGCATTTAAAAGTAAAAAAACTGGTGAAGATATTGTTGCCTTAAAAGCAAATTTCAGCATTTTTCAAGGAACAGATTGGTCTGCAAATGATTATCTTACTGATAGAATAACTGACGGCAATCCAACAAATGCACGAAACTTTGATGGCTTAAATGCTTATGGTGATGAAAATAGAATTTTTGTTCCTTATGAAAGATTAAGATCAGGTTTTATTACTAGTGGCGTAAATGCAGTTACACCAGTAGTTCGTCCGCAAGTGACAGCAGGCGTTGAAGCGCAAATAAGAATTCAAGTTACGGCAGGCGTTCGAGCTGTGGTTAGAAGTCAAGTAACTGTAGCTGTTACAGCACAAGTTAATGCTCAAATTAAAGCACAAGCATTAGCACAAATTTTAGCATCCAATCCAGGCATAGATCCAGCTGTTGCAGATGCACAAGCACAAGCAATTGCAAATGCTCAAACTCCTGCTCAAGTTGCAACTCCTGCAGTTCAAACAATAATTGACACAAATACAGATGCACAAATGCAGACTCCAGCAGTACAAGCACAAATTAATGCATTAACTGCTTCTAATTTAGCTTCAGTTCCTGCACAAAATACTATAGATAGTATTACAAATGTAAGAGCAACTGATTTTGTTTCTGTTAGATTAGATTCTGTTAGGTCATTATTAGGTTTCGATTTAAGAAGAACTGGTTTAAAAGAAGACCAATTATTAGATAACCAAAAAGCACAATCTATTAAAGGTGACGTTGGTATTTATGTTCGTCCTTTTAAAGATAAATCGTATGAGTTTTCTTATAATTATAGAATTGGTTATGGTAACTCCGTTTATCAAGGTTCAGAACGGTATGCATTAAGAAATTTTACTCAACAATTTCATAAAGTTGAAATTAAATCTAAAGACTTCTTTATTCGTTCATACATGTCACAAACTAAAGATGGTGACTCATACAATATGACAGCTTTAGGTGCTTATACAAATGAAGCGGTCTCACCTTCTTCAACACAATGGGTGCCAACTTATTTAGGCAACTATGCACCGACTATCATTGGCTTAGCGTTGCAATCGCCATCTGCTGCTGCAGCTTTGCAAACTGCAACTCCAGCATTTATTCAAGCATTAAATGATTCTGCAAGAGCAAGAGCAGACAGACCTTGGAATTCGTTAACAAAAGAAGAGCAACAAGCTCAGATAGAAGCAGTACGTAGTGGCTTGTTCCAACGTGGTGGTGCTGGTTTTATTGATAATTCTCGTTTATGGCATACAGAAGCTATGTTAGATATTTCTCGTTGGACTGGTAAGTGGATAGACATTCAAGTTGGTGGAAACTTCCGTATGTATAGCTTATCAACTCAAGGAACTGTATTTAATGAAGATCCAGATGGAACAGGAACATATAAAAGAATTAAAATAAAAGAATACGGTGCATTTTTGCAATTATCACGTAAGCTATTTAGCGATCATTTAAAATTACAAGCATCCATTCGTTTAGATAAAAATCAAAATTTTAAAATGATTTTCTCACCACGTGTGGCTGTAGTAGGTACATTTGGTAAAAACAGAGAGCACAATGTTCGTGCATCTTATCAAACTGGTTTCAGAAATCCAGATTCACAAGCACAATATATCTATTTTCCAACAACTAATATTTTGTTAGGTGGTACTAGAGAAAATGCTGAGCGTTATGGTATTTATGAAGGTGGTGCATATTCTCAATCTTCTTATGATGCATATGTAGCTGCTAAATTATCAGGTCAATCAGATTCTGCGGCGAGAACTTTATTACAAACAGCTAATATCAACTATGTAAAACCTGAAAATTTACAAGTGGTTGAATTAGGTTATAAAGGAATTGTAGCTAAAAAATTATTGATTGATTTAAACGGATATTTCAATATCTATAAAGATTTTATTGGCCAATTATCTGTTGTTAATAAAGATAGCACGGGTCATCGTGGTCAAACAATTTGGGGTGTTGATAATATTTCTGGTGTGCCTGGTAAGCCATTAGCACCTGCAGGTACTAGTGCTCAATCTTGGAGACCATACACTAACTTAGCAGATAAAGTATACTCTTATGGTTTTGGGTTAGGTTTAGGATATATGATTACTAAAAGCATCACTATCAGAGCAAGCTATAACTATATGGATTATAAAATCAAAAACCAAGGTACATCTACTGCAACGGCAAGAGATTTAGGTTTCAATTCATCAAAACACCAAGTATTTGCAGGTATTTCAGGTAATAATGTTTGGAAAGGTTTGGGTTTCTCTTTAGATTACAGATGGCAGTCAAAAATCGATTGGTCTTCAGATTTTGCGGATGGAACAGTAAAAGCACGTGGTATGTTAGATGCAAGTTTAAGCTACTTCGTAGAAAAAGCATTCACTACTTTCAAAGTTGGTGCAACAAACTTAGCTGGTCCAGATTACAGAACTAACGTTGGTGGTCCTTTCATCGGTCGCACGTTCTTTGTTGGTGTAACTTTCGATCAAGGTAAAGATTGGAAAGCAAACCATGCAGATAATAAAGTTGGAAAAAATTTCTAAAATAGACATTTAACTACTTATATAAACGTCTCGCAGTTTGCGAGACGTTTTTTTATGCAAACTCTTTTGCACCAACGTTCATACTTTTTTGTATAGAATATTTATTAAGCAACTATTTTTACAAAATTATTTCTAAAAAATGTTCCGTCATAAAGGTAAAACCAGAACGTATCAACATAATCTTCGATTAGCTGCTTTGTTGTCTTTTATTGCAGGTTTGGTCAATGTTTGTGGTGTGTTGTCAGTCAAAGTTTTAACAACAAACGTTACAGGTCATTTTGCCTTTTTTTCTGAAGAAATTGCAAATAAACAATACACACAAGCGGTCATATTTTTACTCTACATTTTTTCGTTTTTGGCTGGCTCGTTTATTTCTAATGTTTTAATAGAATTGGTTGCTAAAATAAATCCACGAGTTTCGCATGCACCACCAATGCTTATTGAGATTGTTGTACTTATGGTTATAGGTTTTTTTGGACAAAAATTTGTAAATGGGCAACTTATAGCTTGCCTGCTTTTATTTATTATGGGTATGCAAAATTCATTGGTAACACAAGTGTCGCAGGCAACCGTAAGAACAACACATTTAACTGGTCTGTTTACCGATTTAGGCATAGAACTGTCACAATTGTTTTTTTATAAAGAAATAGCGCAACAACAGAAATTACGCAAAAGTATTTATTTGCGACTAACAATCATCTTTTGTTTTTTCATGGGTTGTGTGCTCGGTGGATTTGCATTTAAAATATATGCATTTAAAACACTACTGATAGCTGCAATTATTTTAGTAATAGCAGTTTTCTACGATAATATTTTATATAGTTTTTATTTCTTCAAACGAAAACTAAGAGACCAATAGGTTGTCTTAACCACTGATTTATCTGATTAAATGATTAGTGTGATTTTATGGTTTAATAAAAAATCTGTGCAAATCCGAGAAATCTGTGAGAAAACAAATCTCAAATCTAATGTCTAACAATCCATCAAATCGCTTTCAGTAATTCAATGCCGTTAATCTTATTTATTTTATGTAGAATTTCATGTGCCACTTCTAAGCTTTTCAAGCCGTCTAAAGCAGTCACTTTCGGCTCTGTATTAAAAATTAAGCTTTCCGCAAAGCTACTTAGTTCCTCTTTCAATGCATCATATTCTTCCATAACTAGTGTTTCAGTATTCAAATATTTCACATGATTTTCCATACGCAACGGCACAGAATTATGTCCAGCCGTTTCTGATAATTTCAACAGTTCCGTTTCTCTGTTCAAAAAATCTAATGAGAAATGATGATCCTTTTCAAAAAACAGCATCTTGCGCATCTTCTGTGTTGCAGCTCGGCTCGCTGTTAAATTTGCCACGCAGCCATTGTCAAATTCAATGCGTGCATTGGCAATATCAATATGATCTGACAAAACAGCAACACCACTTGCACTGATGCTTTTAATATTCGTTTTCACTAAATTAAGTACAATGTCAATATCATGAATCATCAAATCTAACACAACAGAAACATCAGTGCCACGCGCATCAAAATACGATAAGCGATGTGCTTCAATCAACATCGGATTCATTTGCTGATCTTTCAACGCCAAAAACGCTGGATTGAAACGTTCAATATGTCCAACCTGAAATTTAATTCCAGCTTCGCGTACCAGTTCTGCCATCATTTTTGCTTCTTCCAAATCATTCGAGATAGGTTTTTCAACAAAAACATGTTTGCCTTTTTTAATCGCTTTTTCTGCATAATAATAATGGAAACTCGCTGGCGTTACAATATCGACTGCATCGCATGCGTCCATCAGGTCATCTACATCATCAAAACATGTCACATCAAAATCTTCACAAATTTGTTTCACCAATGTAGCATCCGTATCAAAACAACCAACCACTGTGAAATATTCTATTTCCAGTAGACGCTCCAAATGTTGTGAGCCCAATCGTCCTAAACCTATGATGCCAATTTTTATCATCTTATTACACATTAAAAATACAGCAACCAATTAATTCAATATAATTTAATAATCCACCATTTGTGTATTATGCGTATTTTTGCGCTGTGGTTATCGACAAAAAAATTGCTTTTCATACTTTAGGTTGCAAACTCAACTTCTCGGAAACGTCTGCTATTGCACGCCAAATGCAAGCGCGTGGTTTCACTACTGTGGAATTCGATGAACCGTCTGATGTGTATGTAATTAATACTTGTTCTGTAACTGAGCAAGCCGATACCAAATGCAGAAATATTGTGCGCAAAGCCATGAAACAAAATCCAGATGCGTATGTGGTGGTCGTTGGTTGCTATGCACAGCTCAAGCCAAAAGAAATTGCTACTATCAAAGGCGTTGATTTGGTATTAGGTGCTTCGGAAAAATTTAGATTGCCAGAAATCATTACTGATTTAACTAAAAATCCTTGCGGACAAGTTTTAGCTTCGGAAATTTCCAACGCAAATTTCTTTGTCGATGCATATTCTGTCGGCGATCGCACGCGTTCTTTCTTAAAGATACAAGATGGATGCGATTATAAATGTTCGTTTTGTACTATTCCATTAGCACGCGGAAAAAGCAGAAGCGACACACCAGAAAATATTGTTAAAAATGCAAAAGAGCTAGCTTCAAAAGGCGTAAAAGAAATTGTGTTGACTGGTGTAAATACCGGCGATTACGGCAAAGGCATCGATGGTGATTATAATTTTTTTGATATTGTAAAACTATTGGATGAAGTTGAAGACATTGAACGTTTTCGTATTTCTTCTATTGAACCGAATTTACTAACGGATGAAATCATAGAGTTTGTTGCCAAAAGCAAACGCTTTATGCCTCATTTTCATATTCCATTGCAAAGTGGCAGCGACAAAATGCTGAAACTCATGCAACGCCGATACAAAAGCGATTTGTATCAAAGTAGAGTGAAAAAAATAAAAGCGGAAATGCCACATGCTTGCATTGGTGTTGATGTTATTGTTGGCTTTCCATCCGAAACTGACGATGATTTTTTAGATACGTATAATTTTATTAATTCATTGGATGTTTCGTACTTACACGTGTTTTCCTATTCTGAAAGACAAAACACGAAAGCGATAGAAATAGAAAATCCAGTGCCGATGCCGATTCGAAATGAACGCAATGCAATGCTGCGAACTTTGAGTGAAAAAAAACGCCGACATTTTTACAATCAATTTATTGGACAAACCCGAAAAGTATTATTAGAAGAAGAACAGAAAGCAGCCATCATGCATGGTTTTACAGATAATTATATCAAAGTATCTGTTTTGTTTGATAAAGAAAAAGTAAATCAAATAGCTACCGTTGTTTTAAATAATTTTGACGAAGCTGGAAATGTAGAGGCAACAATCATTTAGTTTATTTTTTAAGTCTATCCTGAATTTTTGAAACGATGGCTGGCGATGGTAATCTCTTTTTATTTGTTATTGCAAAAACAAAATTATTGGCAAGTGCTTCTTCTGGATCAATAATATATTGTGTGTTAAATCCAATTTGCTCAAAGAATTCAGTTACTTCATCTATCTTATAAATAATGGCTTGTCCAGCTGCATCATAATCTATTTCTTTTTTATCGATGCCTTTTAATTTTAGTAATCCTATATTTAAATATTCAAAAAAACTGCCACCAGCGTATGGCCTGTCTGAATAAAGAATCATCATACATTCAACTGGAGTTCCATCTTTTTTTAAGGTAATGTAACTGTCTTTTCTGGGTGCATCTGGATTGGATAATTTATATTTCTTTAAATTTTCTGGATAAGCAACTTCATTCATAATAGTAAATCCAATAATGCTATACATGTCTTTTCGAAACACGCTATCAAAACGAGTCAGAATATGAAACACTTCATGAATGAGTAATTTTTGCAAATTGGCATCATCCATTTTCATGAGCTTATCTTCTAAAACAATGCAATTACCACGTGTGTATCCATCTGCGCCACCTTCATCTTTTAAAGTAGATTTGATGAGTATAATTTCTTTGGGTAAGTTTAATTTATATCCATTATCATTGATTGTTTTATCAATAATTTCCAGTTGCTCATTAATTCTTTCTTTTTCTGCTGCAGACCACGTTCTGAGTTGCGATATCATGTTTTTAAATTGTTCTTCCTTTGTACTGTTATTTCTTTGTACTCTGGAATCAATATCAAACCGACTCCAATTATCAGTATAAATATCATTAACGTTCAATAAAGCTGTTGCTTTTTCTATGGTAGCAAACTGAATGCTGTTTTTTAATGTTTCAGTTGCAACACTGTATACAATAAATTTTATTCCTAATAATAAAATGATTATAGATTTTTTCATATCACAATTTAAAAATAATTTACAAATTTGAATACTAAATGATATTGAATTGTTTAAGTTCAATAAATAAAATAGCTTATTTTTGCACCATGTCAACATTACGATTACCGGCAGAATGGGAAAATCAGGACCTCATTCAAATTGCATTTCCGAGCAGAAATTCTGATTGGATAGATTATTGGAACGAAGTCATTCCGTGCTATATCAATATCATAAAAACAATTTCTTCGTATCAAAAATTATTAATTATTTGCGATGATGCTATTGAACTAAAACAATATTTGCAAGCAATTGATGTAACCAACATTCATATTGTTGAGCTACCAATCAACGATACTTGGGCACGCGACCATGCAGCAATTACGGTTCAAGATGGAAATGAGTTTTTGATTTACGATTTTATGTTTAACGGTTGGGGACTGAAATTCGCTGCAGATAAAGACAACCTAATAACCAAACAACTTTTTGATAAAAGTATTTATAACTCAAAAAAATTAGTAGTTCCTGATTTAGTATTAGAAGGTGGAAGCATTGAAAGCGATGGAAACGGCACTTTGTTAACTACTTCAAATTGCTTGCTTTCACCAAATAGAAATCCGCATTTTTCAAAAACTGAAATAGAAAATAAATTAATTTCCTTGTTTAATTTAAAACGCGTGTTGTGGTTAGATAACGGTGAACTGCAAGGCGATGATACCGATGCGCACATCGATACCGTAGCGCGATTTTGCGACGAAGAAACGATTGCCTATGTACAATGCACTGACGAAAACGAAGAACATTATGATTCGTTAAAAAAAATGGAAGACGAGCTGAAACACTTTAAAAAATTGGACAATCAGCCGTATCAGTTAATTCCGTTGCCAATGGCAGATGCTATTTTCGAACCTGATGACAACAGAAGATTACCTGCAACCTATGCCAATTTTTTAATCATGAATGATGTCGTTTTAATACCAACTTATAATGTTGCACAAGACGCTTTAGCAATTACACAATTGCAAAAAGCGTTTCCAACCAAAAAAGTAATTGGCATCAATTGCAGCGCCTTATTATTGCAACATGGTTCATTGCATTGCATCACCATGCAATATCCAAAAGGAAGTATTAGCAATAGGATTAAAAGTTATTAGTTATAAGGATTTTTAAAAATCATTTTAATCATTTCAATCAAATAAAATCTGTTAAATCACAGCTTATGAAAGTAGGAATAGTACAACAAGCAAACACAAGCGATATACAACATAACATTACAAAAAGTTTGAAAGGCATTGAAGCATGCAAAGCGCAAGGAGCCGAATTAGTAGTGCTACAAGAATTGCATTGCGGTCTATATTTTTGTCAGGCAGAAGAAACAGAACAATTTAATTTAGCAGAACCCATTCCATCTGATACCACAAAACTTTTTTCAGAAGCATCCAAAAAGCATCAAGTAGTTTTAGTCACCTCTTTATTTGAAAAACGTGCTGCCGGTTTATATCACAACACATCTGTTGTATTTGAAAAAGATGGCTCGGTGGCTGGCAAATACCGAAAAATGCACATACCTGACGACCCAGCGTACTATGAAAAATTTTATTTCACGCCGGGCGATTTAGGTTTCAAACCTATTCAAACATCGGTAGGCAAATTAGGCGTATTGGTTTGTTGGGATCAATGGTATCCAGAAGCAGCGCGCATCATGGCGTTGAACGGCGCGGAAATTTTAATTTATCCAACAGCCATTGGTTGGGAAAGCACCGATAAGCAAGAAGAAAAAGACCGACAATTCAGCGCATGGCAAACCGTACAGCGCGGACACGCCGTAGCAAATGGCTTGCCGGTAGTAGCAGTAAATAGAGTAGGGCACGAGCCGGACTGGACTGGCGTGACCAACGGCATCCAATTTTGGGGACAAAGTTTTGTTGCTGGACCGCAAGGCGAAATTATTTTCAGCGCACCGAGCGATACAGAAATAAATACAGTAATTGAAATAGACAAGCAACGCACCGAAGACGTTCGCCGCATCTGGCCATTCCTGCGCGACAGAAGAATTGATGCCTATAGTGAAATTTTACAGAGATATGTGGATTGATATGTTAAAATTGAAAAGCAAAATGCCTTGCATTTCGAAAAAAACTTTTTAGTTACTTTTTGACTTCAAAAAGTGACAAAAGAAAGCAATTTTACATAAGTAAATTAAGTATTTAAGCAAGCCATCTCGGCGTCTCCCGAAAGCATCTCGGTGTCTCCCGAAAGCGTCTCGTTGTCTCACGAAAGCAGCTCGGTGTCACCCGAAAAACACTTTCACTATCACGCTCACTTTCACTTTTTTACTTTATATCTGCACTTTAAGAATTGTTAACGTTTTAAATTGTTTTAGAACCTTAATTTTAATTCGTGAATAAAAATGTACTCTTACTCACTGCTATTTTACTTTTCCTAGGATTGTTCGGAATAGGTATTGTCCAAATTTTTTGGTTGAAAAACGCCATCAAATCGCGCGAGCAGGATTTTGACAAAACTGTTTTTGAAGCCATGAACGATATGAGTACCAAAATTGAAGACCTTTCGTATCAGCCATTGGTTTCTAATTTGGTGCATACTTCGTTTCAAAGTTCGTTGCACACCAACGAAAGTGGCGAAATTATTTTAGAATATTTAGATACTACAGGTTACTCAAACGAGTTTAGAGTGAAAGACCCAAGTATGTTAGATAATTTTTCTTTACAAAGCGGAAATGATATTCAACAATATTCTCCTTATAATGCTACTACTAAAAATTCACCCAACAACAATACAACACCATCTATCGATATTGATAACTTACAACAATTTATGGCACAGCAAATGACGAGTTTGCGACCCATTACCGAATTGCTCGATACTGCAAAATTAAAAGAAATTATTACGCATTGTTTAGAAGAACATGGTTTGAAAACACGCGTAAATTATGGCGTTACAGAGTATGCACCCAATAATTTTGTGTTGTTATCAAAAAACACTTCAATGACGCAATTGTACAAATCTACTTATACTATTGATTTGTTCAGAAGAAGTATGTTTGATGATAATAAAACGCTAAAACTTATTTTTCCGGAACGAAAAAAATACTTGTACAGTTCTATGTCGCCTTTGATTTTGTCTTCTTCTGTATTTTTTTTAATGGTGGTTGCAGCATTCATTCTCACGTTTCAGATAATTTTTAAACAGAAAAAATTATCAGACATGAAAACCGATTTCATCAACAACATGACGCACGAATTGAAAACACCAATTGCCACTATTTCGATTGCCAGCGAAATGCTGAAAGATAATTCTATTTCATCATCGGAAGAAAATCGCTCTAAGTATGCAGGTATTATTTTTGAAGAAAACAAGCGATTATATAATCATGTAGAGCAAGTGTTGCAGTTGGCTCGTTTAGAAAAAGGCGAGCTGCAATTAAATTTAGAAGATAGAGATATTCATCAAATAATAACCTCTACAGCTAATCATTTTCAGTTAATCTTACAAGAGTTAGATGGTAAAATTGAGCTGAATTTAAATGCTATTCATTCAATATTTAAAGTAGATGAAATGCATTTCACGAATGTTATCAATAATTTGATTGACAACGCAGTAAAATACAACGATAAAACACCATTAATAAAAATTAACACTTTGAATGTGCCAATAGGCATACAAATTGAGGTAATAGATAATGGTGTTGGTTTGTCGAAAGAAGATCAACACAAAATCTTCGATAAATTTTATCGCGTAACCAAAGGAAACGTGCATGATAACAAAGGTTTTGGTTTAGGATTGAGTTATGTAAAATCAATTATAGAAAAACATAACGGCGAAATAAAAGTAGAAAGCAAAATAAAAGAAGGTTCAAAATTCACGATACTTCTTCCAGTAGAAAATAAAAATTAATCACATAAATTATTAAAAATGAGCACAGCAACAGTAAACAAAAAGAAAGTACTTTTAGTAGAAGACGATCCAAACTTAGGAACTCTATTACAAGAGTATTTAAAACATAAAAATTTTGAAGTTGAGTTGAAACGCGATGGTGTTGAAGGTCTTTTTGCATTCAGAAAAAATGAGTATGATATTGTATTATTAGATGTGATGATGCCAAAAAAAGATGGATTTGCTGTCGCTGAAGAAATTAGAAAAGACGATAAAGAAATTCCGATTATTTTCTTAACAGCAAAATCGTTGAAAGAAGATAAAATAAAAGGATTGACGATTGGTGCTGATGATTATATTACAAAGCCATTTAGCATGGAAATTTTGGAATTGAAAATGAATGCTATTCTACGCAGAACCGAAAAACATGAAGTAGAAGTTGCACTAGATGAATACAAAGCTGGCGAATCAAGATTAGATTATAAAAATCACAGAATATTTGTGAAAGGTGTGGAAATAAAATTAACCACCAAAGAAAATGAATTGCTGCGCTTGTTTTTTGAAAAGAAAAACCAAGTGTTGGAACGCGAAGTTGCACTAAAACATGTGTGGCAAGATGATAGCTATTTCACGGCACGGAGCATGGATGTGTTCATTTCCAAAATTAGAAAATATTTGAAAGATGATGAATCACTTCAGATTTTAAATATACACGGACAAGGTTATAAAATGGTAGAAAACCAGTTAGCATAATTTCATAAAAGCCAAAATAAATTTGGCAAAAAATAACCACTTAAGGCACATAAGAAACTAAAGTTATTTTAGAAGATTTTAAAAGTAAGATAGAAAGAAAGCTAAGCTTTCTTTCTATCTTACAAATAATTTCTTTTAATTTTCCTTACTTTCTTATGTGCCTTAAGTGGTTAAAAAATCAGACTATTTTATTAGTGTCAATCATAAATCGTATATTTGTACCATGATTTTAACGGATAAAGGCATTTTAAATGAAATGCAAAAAGGCACTATTGTAATTGAACCATACACGCGTGAATGCTTAGGTACTAACTCATACGATGTTCATCTATCTAAATATTTAGCAGTTTATGAAGAAGCTGTTTTAGATGCCAAAAAACACAATTTAATTAAAGAAATTTTGATTCCAGAAGAAGGTTATGTCTTGCAACCTGGAACTTTATATTTAGGCAGCACTGAAGAATATACGGAAACACACGCGCATGTTCCATTTTTAGAAGGCAAGTCGTCTATCGGAAGATTAGGTATTGATATTCACGCAACTGCTGGAAAAGGTGATGTTGGTTTTTGCAATTATTGGACGCTGGAAATTTCATGCATTCATCCAGTGCGCGTGTATGCTGGCATGCCTGTTGGACAATTAATTTATTTTGCAGTTGATGGTGATATTGAAAACGCTTATAATAAAAAAAGTTCAGCAAAATATAATCAGCGCACACCAAAGCCAATGGAAAGTATGATGTGGAAGAATTTTAAGTAGATTTAACTGCTTATAAAATCGAATATTTTTTTACCACATAAGACACATAAGACAAAAAGAAAATTTAAAGGTGATGATTGAAAACAATAAAAAAAAACTGAGCTTTCTTATAAACCTACATATTGTAATCTTTTATTTTAACTTAAGTTTCTTCAGCTTCTTTTGTGGTTATTTTTAAATAGTTTTGCCATAATCTTGTTGTTTCATTTGTGATAAATTAATCGACTCCTTTTTTTCTGTTTTTTACTTTTTTTTCTATCTTCGCACATGCAAAAAGTCATTATTCTTTCAGGACCATCAGGCGTTGGAAAAAATACATTAGGCGATTTTTTGTTACTACAATTTCCAGAACTTTCTTATTCAGTTTCAGCAACCACACGCGATATTCGTAAAGGCGAACAAGATGGTGTTGATTATCATTTTATGAACAGTGAAGCATTTGAAGATAAAATGCATAATGATGAATTTTTAGAATGGCAAGAAGTATACGCTGGAACGTATTATGGCACACTAAAATCTGAATTGGAACGCATTAACCAGTTGAATAAATTTCCGCTATTAGTAGTAGATGTTTTTGGTGCCATTAATGTGATGAAGAATTTAAAGTTTAAACCGTTGTCGTTGTTTATTCAACCAGTAAGTTTAGAAGTACTTCGTCAGCGTTTAGAATTACGTGGCACAGATTCGCCAGAAAAAATTGAAAAACGATTAGCCAAAGCAGAAATTGAAATGCAAGAAGCGAATCAGTTTGATATTGCAATTATGAATGATGATTTGCAAATTGCGCAACAGCAATTGGCTGTTATTGTAAATCATTTCCTAAAGCACGAAAATTAGTTTTGCTTGTACTGAAACTATTTTTTCTTTATTTTTGTTTATGTAAACAATGACTTCACTAATTTCACATAAAATAAAAGTAAGCGTAGAAACGTTTTACCAATCGGATTATTCATATCCGATGTCGCAGCATTTTATGTTTGCTTACCGAATTATTATTACGAACAACAGCAAAGATACCGTGCAATTATTGCGCAGACATTGGTTTATTGTAGATGCACTTGGACAAAAGCGCGAAGTAGAAGGCGAAGGCGTAGTTG
The DNA here is from genome assembly GCA_938008535.1 of uncultured Saprospirales bacterium. Lineage (GTDB taxonomy): Bacteria > Bacteroidota > Bacteroidia > Chitinophagales > JADIYW01 > JADJSS01. The sequence goes on from CALLKF010000107.1 coordinate 16,667, forward strand.
GTGAACAACCTGTGTTGCAAGCTGGTGAAAGCTACGAATATATTTCCGGCTGCGATTTAAAAACCGACATTGGCAAAATGTACGGCAGCTACTTAATGGTCAATCTTTTTGATGGTAAATTATTTCAAGTAGAAATTCCTGAATTTTTTATGACCGCACCTTTGAAGATGAATTAATAAAATTGTTTTACTACAATATTACCATACTTTCTAATAAATACTTAACTAAAAAAGCCATCGATTTCTCGATGGCTTTTATCTTTCATAATTCGCAAAAAATCAAGTTACAAATAACTAATAACTTTTTACTTATCACTTTCTTCTATTTCACTTCTTCCACTACTTCTGCATCTTGCACATCTTCTGTGTTGTTTGCATTTTGGTTTTCTGTATTGTTATCAGTTGCACCATTTTGTTCAGCACCACCTTGTGCGCCAGCATACATATCTTGCGATGCAGCTTGCCATGCAGCATTCAATGCAGCCAAAGCAATATCTATTGAAGCTAAATTTTCACTTGCATGTGCAGTTTTTAATTCTGCAGCAGCATTTTCAATCGCAGCTTTTTTTTCAGCCGGAATTTTATCGCCAAACTCTTTCAACTGTTTTTCCGTTTGGAAAAGCATTGTATCAGCTTCGTTCAATTTATCTACTCTTTCACGTGCTTCTTTATCAGCTTGTTCGTTTGCTTTTGCTTCAGCTTTCATTTTCTCAATTTCTTCTTTGCTTAAACCAGAAGAAGCTGTGATACGAATATTTTGTTCTTTTCCAGTGCCTTTATCTTTTGCAGTTACGCTTAAGATACCGTTCGCATCAATATCGAAAATTACTTCGATTTGTGGAACGCCACGCGGTGCAGATGGAATGCCATCTAAGTGGAAACGACCTAAGCTTTTGTTGTCTTTCGCCATAGATCGTTCGCCTTGCAACACGTTTAATTCTACTGAAGGTTGATTATCTGATGCAGTTGAGAATGTTTCTGATTTTTTAGTTGGAATCGTTGTGTTTGATTCAATTAATTTAGTGAAGACACCACCGTACGTTTCAATTCCTAATGATAAAGGTGTTACATCTAATAATAAAACATCTTTTACATCACCAGTTAAAACACCACCTTGAATAGCAGCACCAACGGCAACTACTTCATCTGGATTTACACCTTTTGATGGTTTTTTGCCAAAGAATTTTTCTACAGCTTCCTGAATTTTTGGAATACGTGTTGAACCACCAACCAAAATTACTTCATCAATATCACCAATACTTAAACCAGCATCTTTTAATGCTTTTTTACATGGCTCTAATGTGCGTTCAACTAATCTTTCTGTTAATTGATCAAATTTTGCACGCGATAATTTTTTCACTAAGTGTTTTGGAACACCATCAACAGCAGTAATATATGGTAAGTTGATTTCTGTTTCATTAGAAGAAGACAATTCAATTTTTGCTTTTTCAGATGCTTCTTTCAAACGTTGCAACGCCATTGGATCTTTGCGTAAATCCATTCTTTCTTCTGCCTGGAATTCATTTGCCAACCATTCCATAATGATTTGATCGAAATCGTCACCACCTAAGTGCACATCACCATTCGTAGATTTTACTTCAAAAACACCATCACCTAATTCAAGCATAGAAACGTCAAACGTTCCACCGCCTAAATCGTAAACGGCAATTTTCATATCTTTTCCACCTTTATCCAAGCCGTAAGCTAAAGCTGCAGCAGTTGGTTCGTTGATGATACGTTTTACATCTAAACCAGCAATTAAACCAGCTTCTTTTGTTGCCTGACGTTCTGCATCGTTAAAATATGCCGGAACCGTGATAACTGCTTCACTAACAGTTTGACCTAAATAGTCTTCTGCCATTTTTTTACATTTTTGCAAAATGATGGCTGAAATTTCTTGTGGTGTGTACAATCTGTCATGTAAACGTACACGAACGGTATCATTGTCGCCTTTTTCTACAGCGTATGATACATAATCTTTCTCTTTTGTAGTTTCGCTGAAACGTTTTCCCATGAAACGTTTGATAGATGAAACGGTGTTGGTTGGATTGGTAATTGCCTGACGTTTTGCAGGCGCACCTACTTTGCGTTCACCGTTATCCAAAAATCCTACGATAGAAGGCAACGTACGTTGACCTTCATCTGTTGTAATGACCACTGGCTCGTTGCCTTCCATTACGGCAACGCATGAGTTGGTTGTTCCTAAGTCGATTCCTATTATTTTTCCCATTTTATTAATTTTCTTGTTAAGACTTAACCACATTTTACAACTAATGTGCCAATGGAAAATGTATGACAAAATGACGCAAACTGATTTTAGTATTATAAATATTTCAAAAATGCGATAAATAGTATACTTTTGTACCAATTAATTTTAGTATAAAATTAGCATGAATGTTCGCATACAAACAGAAATGTTTATTTGCGATTCCATCTGCTCCATTAAAAACAATAAAAATATACAGATGAAATTTCTAATTCGTTTTTTAATTAAAGTAGCCACAGTAATTGGTTTATCTTACTTATTACCACAATTATGGAATGGTTTTTCCAATCCAATGGTAAATGGTATCATGGATGCTATAAAAGTTGCATTGGTATTAAGTGTCTTAAATTCGTTTTTAAAACCTATCTTAAATTTTATAGCGATACCTATTTCATGTTTAACATTAGGTTTGTTTTCGTTAGTAATAAGTGCAGCCATGGTTATGCTAACAGATAATTTATTACCTGGTTTCCAAGTTGGCGGCTGGATTGCTGCTTTAATATTTAGTTTAACATTTTCTTTTATTTGTGCTTCTGTAGAGAAATTTATAGTAGACTAATAATAATAAGTAATTTTGTCATGTTTTTATTGGTTTTTCTGCACTTTCGTCAGATAGCTGTACTTTTTTCTGTTATAATTACAGATTTGTTTCACATTCTTTTGCTTTTTGGATGTTAGCACATCTTTTGATGATTAGTTTATAAGTTTTGAAATTGTATAAAATCATTTTCAAATTTTCAAGTCAATTAATTTTCAAATTATAACAACATGAATCCAAATAATTATACCATCAAATCGCAGGAAGCTATTGCGCAAGCACAACAACTCGCATTCAATGCAAAACATGCATCGTTAGATACTTTTCATTTACTGAAAGCAATACTGGAAACCGACAAAGATGTCACACCATTTTTATTCAAAAAAATAAATGCTGATATTCATAAAATTAATTTAGAACTAGAAACGCTATTGAAAAATCAACCAACCGTTTCTGGTGATAGCATGCAATATCCATCTCAAAATATGGGACAAGTTTTGTTAAAAGCAAATTCTTATTTGAAAGAATTTAATGATGATTACGTTTCAATCGAACATTTGTTGTTAGCTTTATTAAGTATTAACGATGCAACTTCAAAATTATTGAAGCAAAACAATGTTACAGAAACCAATTTAAAACAAGCCATCAAAGAACTCAGAAAAGGACAAACCGTGAACAATCCAAGTGCAGATACAACTTATAATTCATTAGATAAATACGCTAAGAATTTAAATAAGTTAGCGCAATCTAATAAACTCGATCCTGTGATTGGCCGCGATGAAGAAATTCGCCGTGTGTTGCATATTTTATCACGAAGAACAAAAAATAATCCGATTTTAGTTGGCGAACCTGGTGTTGGTAAAACTGCTATTGCAGAAGGCATTGCGTTTCGTATTATTTCTGGTGATATTCCTGAAAACTTGAAATCAAAAATTATTTATTCGTTAGATATGGGAGCGCTCATTGCTGGTGCAAAATACAAAGGCGAATTTGAAGAACGTTTGAAAGCAGTGATCAAAGAAGTGATTGATTCTAACGGACAAATTATTTTATTTATTGATGAAATACATACCTTGGTTGGTGCTGGTGGTGGTGATGGTGCAATGGATGCTGCAAACATTTTGAAACCTGCGTTGGCGCGTGGCGAACTGCGTGCAATTGGCGCAACTACACTTAATGAATACCAAAAATTCTTTGAAAAAGATAAAGCATTGGAACGTCGTTTTCAAAAAGTAATAGTGCAAGAGCCAAGTGTAGAAGATACGATTTCTATTTTGCGTGGCTTGAAAGAACGTTACGAAAATCATCATAAAGTAACGATAAAAGATGAAGCAATCATTGCTGCTGCAGAATTATCGAACAGATATATTACGAATCGATTTTTGCCAGATAAAGCCATTGATTTAATTGATGAAGCTGCTGCGAAACTGCGTTTAGAAATGGATTCTGTTCCGGAAGAATTAGATGAATTAGAAAGAAAAATTAGAACGTTAGAAATTGAACGCGAAGCCATCAAAAAAGAAAATGATGTAAATAAAGTAGAGGATTTATCAAAACAAATTTCTGAATTAAGTGAAAAAAGAAATGCGTTTAAAGCAAAATGGCAAAGCGAAAAAACCATCGTTGATAGAATACAAAATGAGAAAATAAAAATTGAAAACTTTAAACTCGAAGCCGAACAAGCTGAACGCAATGGTGACTACGGAAAAGTAGCAGAAATACGTTACGGAAAAATAAAAGAAGTAGAAACGAATTTGGCGAAAATGGAAAAAGAATTGCAGGAAAATGAGCAAGGCAGCCGATTGATGAAAGAAGAAGTTACAAGTGAAAATATTGCAGAAATTGTTTCGCGCTGGACAGGTATTCCATTGAATAAAATGTTGCAGGCAGAAAAAGATAAACTCATCAACTTAGAAGATTATTTGCACAAACGTGTGGTTGGACAAGAAGAAGCAATTGTTGCAGTTTCTGATGCTATTCGTAGAAGCCGTGCTGGTTTACAAGATCCGAAAAAACCATTAGGTTCGTTTTTGTTTATAGGAACTACAGGTGTTGGTAAAACAGAATTAGCTAAAGCATTAGCTGAGTTATTGTTTGATGATGAAAAATCAATGGTTAGAATTGATATGAGTGAGTACATGGAAAAACATTCTGTATCGCGTTTGATTGGCTCGCCTCCAGGATATGTTGGTTACGATGAAGGTGGTCAGTTGACAGAAGCCGTGCGCAATCATCCATATTCTGTGGTGCTTTTGGATGAAATTGAAAAAGCACATCCGGATGTTTTTAATATTTTATTACAAGTATTGGAAGATGGTAGATTGACAGATAATAAAGGCAGAACGGTTGATTTTAAAAATACAATTATTATCATGACATCGAATATTGGTTCGCATTTAATTCAACAAAATTTTGAAAATGTAAAAACCGATAACGATATTTTTACGGCAACAGAAACATCAAAAGTGCAAATTTTAGACGCAATAAAACGAGTGTTGCGACCAGAATTTTTCAATAGAATTGATGAAGTAATTATGTTTAAACCATTGTTGCAAAATGATATAAAAGAAATTGTAAAAATTCAATTGCAAAACCTGAAAAAACAATTAGCAGAAATGGAAATTAACATTAGCTTTTCTGATGAATTAGTTGAACATTTTGCAGCAGAAGGTTACGAACCACAATATGGAGCAAGACCACTGAAAAGATTAATAAACAAAGAGTTAATCAATCAACTTTCTAAAATGATTATTGCTGATAAAATTCAAAAAGATAAACCAGTTATTGCAGATTGTTTTGAAGAAGAAATTGTGTTTAGAAACGAATAGTAACTGGATTTTATTTATAGAACATTGGACGATTAGATTTATGATAAATCTAATCGTTTTTTTGTTTTACAATTTCATATTTACTTTTACCTCATAGTTTTCTGTTTACTTGTTAAATAAAATTATCTTTGCTAAAAATTGGCTGATGTCAAAATTTTGTAGAATAACGTTGTTTTTGCTAATGCTGCTATTATGTTACATCGGTTTTTTGATGTATTCAAATAGTTTATGTTTACAACGTTGGGACGAAGCTCGTTGTGCATTACATGCAGTTGCGATGAGCAAAAACAATAATTTTATTATTACATACTATCAAAATGAACCAGATATGTGGTACACAAAACCACCGTTATTGATTTGGATTCAAACGTTATTATTTAAACTTTTTACACCATCTGTTTTAGTGTTTAGGTTGCCAACATTAGCTGCAGCTATTTCATTGTGTTTTTTTATTTATTGGTATTTTATAAAGTATCGTTCAAATTATTTTATTGGTATTATTGCGACTGTAATTTTCATTTCTTGTGATGGTATTGCAAGAATACATGGTACACGAACTGGCGAATACGAGACGCTACTTATTTTATTTACAACTACTTATTTATTTGCCTATTTTCATTTTTTGCAAACAAAAAATTATAAATGGCTAGTATTATTTTTCGCTTTATTAATTGCTGCAACTCTTACAAAAGGTGTTCAAGCATTATTGTTTTTGCCAGCATTGTTTTTTTATACAATATTTACTAAAAACCTGAAATCTATTCTTGTAAATAAAATATTCTATATTGGATTTTTATCTTTTCTTTTCATTGTTGTTGGATATTATTTATTACGTGAACAATATAATCCAGGTTTTCTAAAGACAGTTTGGAATAATGAATTAGGTGGACGATTTTCAACAGTAATTGAAAATCATAAACATCCATTTACCTATTATTTTGGGTTTATGTATAATAGATTGTTAGGTTTTTGGTTTGCAATTTTTATGCTCTCAATACCTATCATTATTGGTCTTGCAGATGTTTTCTACAAAAAACTTTGTATTTATTTATTGAGTTGTAGCTTGTGTTATATGTTAGTAATTAGTTCTGCACAAACAAAACTTGGTTGGTATGATATTCCAATTTATCCATTAATTACAGTTGTAATTGCAATCGCACTTTTTGCCATTTTTGATAATCAATTAAAAAAAACATTCTCAACCACACAAAAACAAATACTAATAATTTTTGGAGTTATATTTTTTATGATTCCAATAACAATTCAATTGCAAAAAGTATATAAATTAATTAAAACGCAAGAATATGATTTGGAAATGTGCACTGCATTTTTTTTACACAATAATTTGAAGAAAGAAAAATTTATTTTAGATAATTGTTTTGTGCAAGGTGATTTAGATTGTAGTTATTCTGGACAAATTGAATTCTATCAAGAGTTGTATAAGAACCAACATCAAAACCTTCATTTGTTTTTTTGGAATTTAGATACCATAGTTGCACCTTGCAAATTAATTTCAAGATACGATCAAACTAAATATTTTGCTGAACAACATTTTGAGTATAAGATTATCAAAGAAGTTGATCAGTTAAAGTTTTATGAATTGTATAGGAGAAAAGATTAGTTTTTTATTTCAAATTATCTGCAAAAAAGATTACATACAATAGCAATCAACGGACACAAACCTTGTATAAAAACACCACGCAACATTCTTGGTTTTGAAATAAATAAAACAATAGATGCAGCAAACATACAATAGCAACAAAATAAAATCAATGTTTTACCAGCAAGTTCCAATTCACCTTGTAGTAAATAGATTCCAACAAAAACACCTATCGCTAAAAATAAATTATAAAAGCCTTGATTAAAAAATGACAATTTAAAGCTTGCAGCTTCGTCGATGTTTTTCATTCCAAATGTTTTATGCACCTTAGGATTCATCCAAAATACACTTTCCATTAAGAAAAAAAGTACATGAAAAAGTGCTGCTATAGTTGCAAATAGGATACTAATAGTTGGCATAAATAAAATGTTTTGTTGAATAAAGTTACTTAAAATTATTCGTAATAAAATAGATTCGTATCAATCCGTATACACCAACTAAAATCAACAGGAAATAGATGTATTTTTTGTAGTGTTCTTCTGAGATTTTTTGTCGAATTTTATTGCCAACCAAAAATGCTATTAATGTAAATGGTAATGAAATTACAAAATAATAAAGCACTGTTTTATTTAAAATATCTGAAATGATTTGTCCTACAATAATAAAAATATCAGAGATAATAAAATAACCTTGTAAATTTCCAATGAATTGTAAAGTTGTCCAGTTTTTTAAAATTCCAAAAATTACTATTGGAGGCCCAGCAGTGTTGAATGCGCCACCTAAAATTCCACCTATAAATCCAAATAAGTAAGCAAATTTTTCATTTAGATTTACTTTGTACTTAGTGAAAAATAAATTAAACAATGCTACCAGAATTATAAAAACATAGAGAAACGTTTTTATTAAATTTTCATTTCCACATTTTAAAAAATAAATCCCAATTGGTATTCCAAAAAAAGCAGCCAGTACCAACTTTTTTGTGATATTCCAATTTATATTATTGTGATGTTTAATTAGCATTAATGTTGCTAATGTCAATCCATTTAATGTCATGATTGGAGTGGCAATTTTTGTGCTTACTAATAATGTTAAAAATGGCATCGCAAAAATAGCATCACCAAAACCAAAAGTGGCATAAACTAATGAACCAAGAAATAAAATGACTGGAATGTAAATTTCTGTTGGCATTAAAAGGAAAGTTAGATTGTAATCATCAAAAATACAATTTGTTTTCACATTCAGTCAGATTCTTTAATTTAAGAATCATTTTTCATTTAAATAAACTACATTTACTTTCCATAATTTTTTATGAAATGAACATTAGAGTTTACATTCGAAACATAAATGATTATCTGTGAAATATGGTACTACGACACAAAAAATTTAACTGAATAGATGTCAAATTTCCGCTGCACCATTAAAAACTATAATAATAAACAGATGAAAACATTTTTTTTAATAATTGGCATCTTTTTTAATCACTACTTTATTTCAGCACAAACATGTGCTGAGCGTACTATGGAAATAGATATTGCTGCTAAAAAATCACTCGCTTTTTACGATCAGTTTTTGAAATCAAACGAAAAAATTGGTTATTTAGAAACATTCATATTGTATCCAGTTCTGCAACGAAAGTATGTCAATAAAAAATTTAGAGACACTTCTTTAATAAATAAATTTGAAGATTTAAAGCGAATGATTTGGTGCTTCGATGGTTTATGTTTAAGCAATAATAAAAATTATTATCTGCAAAAAAATGAAATTATTTCTAAAATAAAATCGAACGAAATTGCAGATAATTATTTTAGAGAAACCGTTTGTGCATTGTGTAATCAATACAAATTAGATAGCAATCAACTAAAAATAATTTTAGATTTTAATGACACAACTTATTATAATAAATTTTCATTGTTGCATAAGGTGTTGCAATTAAAAAACCTGAATTATAATAAATGCATTTCCAAAGAAATTTATACAAAATATAAAACGCAACTGATCGATACTATTTGCAAACTGTACATTAACACAAAAAATGTAAATGATGCAGTTCAAAACAAAAGCACCAATATTGTCGATTTTGATATTTTTTCTGAAGCTGTTTTAATGATTTCCTTGTTAGATGATCAGCCAAATATCAGCGATGAATTGTACACTATTATTTTAAATACACAAAATGCTGTTGGTGTTTGGCAAATTGCAGAGCAAAATGTTAAATCAAACGAACACACTACATTGGTAGCACTTTGGTTATTGTTGGATGAGCGCCAAAAACTTAAAAATCTGAATATAAAATAGTTATCCACTAAAAAATACTGCATATGTCTGTTTTTGTGTGTTAATTTGTTGCTAAATTGTAAATAAATGGCTACATTGGTATAAATATTTTGGATGATTAGAATTATACATTTCTTTTTTTTCTTTATTATTATTATTATTTCTTCACTTGCAAGTGAAGTCGAAAATAATAGTACTAAGGTTGATATGTTTCAAGAGCTTTCTTTGAAATACTTGAATGCATATAATAAATCTAATTTTTCTTTACTAGCAAATGATATAATAAATCAAGAAGAATACAGCGCAATTGTAAGTAGCGTTGTAAAAAAAAACGAAGCTTGTTTAACTGATTTTGATAAGAATTTTGATGTAAATATTTTTAAAAGAGCTTTTGAAAAATCGCACTTATATCAACTAAAATCAGATACCATTGTAGTTGAGTCTGTTACAAGTTTCGCTACTTGCGCCGATTTAGATATTAAAAAACTAAGCTGTTTTGTTTATTTCAAAAAAAAGAATGCTTCTGTTCCAATTACATTAATTGTAATTAAAACAGATACCGATAAGTATAAAATTTTATTAGATATTATTAATGAAAATTATTTCAGCAATGAGAAAAACTAAGCATCTATACATTGCCATATTGCTGGTAATAATTACAAACACTGCTTTCAGCCAATTGTATAATGATGGACCAATTCGCCTTAGAGTTTGGGCACACAAAGTGTGGTCAAGTTCCAATTGTGGCGAGTTAGGCAATAACGAATATGCAATTGAAAATATTCGTGCAAGAGTTTTGTCTGGTGGTGGCGCATCTTACATAACTTCACCTAATGGTTTTGGCTGTACATTTTGGGGCTCGAACAACAGGTATTATTCGTTCAATCCAAATCAAATGCACGCAGTTCGCAACGTTGGAGTTCCATTAGATGCAAATGGATATAGATTGTTAGATGTAAGTTATCCAAGTGGTGTTTCGGTTCCAAGTACTTTTGAAGTTTATACAACTGATGCATATGAAGAAGATTGCACTGGCGATTTTTTGTCTTGTGGTCAAGGTTCTGAACTAAATTTCGACGAATGTTGCTGTGTTTCAATTCCTTTTGTTGGAAGAGTTTGCGCATCAGGTGATGATTATTTAGCTACGACCAATTCTTGGCAAAATGTATTTTTTAGAGGTGGAAATAATGGAGTTGTGAATTACACACAACCTATTGTTATGACTTCATCAGGTGAACATAAATACACAGTTGTTTTTGCATATCAATGGGATTGGACTTATTCTTTTCCTCCTTTATGCGCGTCTCCAACGTATCAAGATGCACCAATAACTGTAACAGCAGATTTCGTAGGTTTATTCGCAGATAGCGATTGGGATGGTGGAACTTGTGGTATTAGTGTTTCTGGTGATGAAGACCTAAGAGCAAAATTCAGAGCAAAAGATAATTTAAGTGCATTTGGTGCTTGGCCTGCAACAGCTATAAAATTTAGCCAAGATGTTCCAAAATGGAATAATGCAAATACAAACATTTTTACAAGAAGTTATACATCTGCAAATACTAATATGCAATCAATTGATATTGAATATGATTTATGGGAAGATGATGGATTTGAAACTACAGTTCTTGGCAATACTTTCAGACCTTGTGGTGATGCAAATTGGGACAATAATTATAATGCAAACTGTTGCCTAACTATTGCAGGTTTTACTGTTTGTTGGGACGGCGATGATAATCACTCAACTGGTTCATTTATTATAAATAATTGGAGAAACAGCCCGCCAAATACAGATAACTTTATCGAAATTCCAGTTCGTTTGAGTTCTTCTCAATATGAAAATTATGTTGCAAGAATTAAATATAGATGGACAATAAGCAACCCAACAGCAACTGTAACAAGTACATTAGATAATACACTATGTATTGGAACACCAACTACCATAACTACAAATACTACCAATGCGACTTGGTTTCAGTGGCAAGTCACAAATGTTACAGGGCCAACACCAGGAGTCTGTCCAACTACTGGCTGGACTGATATTGCTGGTGCAAATTGCTCGACTTATATACCACCACAAACACCAGGTACTAGAATTTATAGATTAATGGTGTTTAATAGAAATGGTACAGGTAGCACCACTTCTGTTGGCTCACAATTTAGTTATGCATATTCTCAATGTGTGCGTGTTACCTATTTTCCATACGCACCACCAATAACTAGTGTTGCATGTGGTGCAACAGTTACACAAGGTACACCAATAGTTTTTTCGATTCCTGTTGTTCCTTCAATTGGAGCTGTTGCAAATCCAACTTCGTACACATGGACAGTTTCACCTTCTGCAGGCGTTACTATTTCTTCACCAAATACTGCTTCAACTAATATTACATTTGCAAACACAGGTACATATACTGTTACCATGACTGTTGGTGATGCTTGTGCTGCAGTTAATGCTACCTCTACATGTACTGTAAATGTTACTACTTCATCTTGTGGGTATGTATATTTATCAACTAGCGGTAATGATGCAAATGCAGGAACTGAGACTCAACCAAAATTAACATTAGCAAATGCACTAGCACTTGCTAATACTACAAGCAGTAAACATATTAGAGTCTCTCAAGGAACGTTTAATATAAACACTATTACAGATTTAGAATCTAATATTATTATTGAAGGTGGTTTTAATGCAGGCACATCACCATGGACTAAAGATGAAAATAGTACAACAACATTATCATTAACTGGAACAGCTAATATAAATGCAAATATAGAACATGTTATGGGTTTACGTTCAGCATCAAAAACTGCTTGGAAATTGCAAGACTTAACAATCACTACTGGAAGTCCTACAGGGCAAACTTCAAATGGACATGGAAAATCTAGCTATGCAATTTATGTCGGTAATTCATCAAACTACACCATTTTAAGATGCAACGTAACAAGTGGTAACGGAACAGCTGGAAATGCTGGAACGGCAGGTGGTACAGGAGGTGCTGGCTCAGCTGGAACAAAAGGTCAATCTGGTTCAGATGATTGTAACGCAATATGTACATCTTGTTGTCAAGGTATACAAACTGGCGGTAGTGGTGGTGCAGGTGGTACTGTAGGTGTGGGAGCCAATAATGGAGCTTCAGGCTCAGCAGGTGGAAATGGTGGAAGAGGTGGTAACGATTGTTGTTCCCAATTAGGATATGGAGGTAACGATGGAGGTGGGCCATCATACGGCGGCGGCGGCGGCGCTGGTTCATGGTCTGGTGGTATAACATCTGGCGGTGGCGGTGGCAATGCTTCTGCAAATGGAAGCAACGGTGGAGCTGGATCTGCTGGTGTTGCAAGTTATTCAGCTGGGTACTTTCTTCCAGCACAAGGAACTGGCGGTGGTGGTGGCGCAGGTGGCTCTGGAGGCGGTGGCGGAGGCGGTGGCAGTATAAATACTGATGGTTGTGAAGCTTCTGCTAATGCTGGTTCTGGCGGCGGCGGCGGCGGCGGCGGCGGCGGCGGCGGCTATCCAGGAAAAGGTGCAGGTGGAACATTTGCTTTATTTATAGCAACTACAAGTACTTCGGAAACTTTAACAGATTCGAGATTCAGTACAGGTGGTATATTCTCAGGCGGTGCAGGCGGTGCAGGTGGTGCCGGTGGTGCCGGTGGTGCTGGATTTGCTGCAAATACAGATTGTAATAATTGTGGTAGAGTAAACCAAGGTGGACGTGGAGGAAATGGAAGTGCAGGTGGTGCAGGTGGAGTAGGTGGAAATGGTTCGTCAGGTGTTCAATATCAAAAATTTAATGTTCCAACTTTAACTGCTAGTTCTCCAACAGTTGCTTTACCAAAAGCAGCAGTAACTGCACAATATGCATTAGGTTGTACATATTCTCAAATTCCAGTAACAAAAACAGGTGCAACTTGGACAAGTTTCGATGCTGGTGGAAATTTATTAAATGATAATTATCCAATTGGTGTTGGACCTCTACCATCATCATATACAACCAACTCTAATAGTCCAATTATTTATTATACCTCAACCATAGTTGGTAATGATGCAAAAGATTTAACTGTTGATGGTACAGTATACAGAGATGCAATTTATATTAAAGGAACCAGAACCTTGCCTACTATAACTGTAGATCCTGATAGAGTATGCAGCGGCGAAACCATTTCACTTGATGCAACGGTTACCAATCCAAATCAAGATGCAACGAATACAGCAGCTGATCATGAATGGAAATACAGACAATTTAAAGTAAATAATACGTTGAACATAGGTGCTTGGAATGCCATTGGAACTGGATTGACAAGAACATTCTCCATTACTAATAATACAACTGATTCAATAAAATATTTAATTGCTTTTAGAACAAAAGATTATTGCTGTGGATGGTCTATTTGGGTTTATGATTCAGTAACTGTTTATCCAGCGATTAATCCTGCGACTGCTTGGACTGGTATTCCAAACGTGCCAAATGTTTGTTTGAAAGGTGCACCTGCTACATTAGGTGTTAATGTTCCAACTGGTCAATCGGGTGGAACGGCTGCTGCTACATTTATTTACAGATATTCTACCGATGGTGGTACTACATGGACGGCTTGGAGCACCACTCGACCAACCACTATTCCAAAGGTAACAGGTACTACTATTGTAGAAAGTGCTTTTATCACATCAACCTTACCATTAATAAACGGACCATATAATTGTGATACTACATACACAACTGTAAATGTTTCGTGGACAATTAGCGATTCTATAAATGCAAATGCAAATATTACTGATATCGCTGCTTGTGGTTCGCCAAATGGTTCTGCAACTTTAGTTTCTTCAGCACCAGCATATGGTACTGGAGTATGGACGCAAATTTCTGGTTCGGCAACTGTTTCGCCAGCACTTCCATCTTCTTCTAACACATTAAATGTGACCAATATTTCTTGGGGATCTGGTAATAATATTTATAGATGGACTGTTACCAACGGTGCTTGTACTGATTTTGTTGATGACACTATAGTTGTAGCAAATAACAATACTTCAGTTATTACAAATGATACGATGAATTGTTTCACTTGTTCTATTACTGACGGAAATACTTATACGTTCTTCGATTTTCAAGGTTATTTAGTTTGTAAAATTGAAGACTTAAGCAATACATTAGATTTAGGAAGTACCGAAGTTTGTATAAGACGACCTGTACCAAATATGTCACCTACACCACGCGTAATAACCAATGCGTATGGTGATTTGATGCCTTATTTAAGAAGGTACTGGACAATAAAACCAACGCTCGCAACGGCACCTGATGCCTTAGCAAAAGTGACGCTTTATTTTACAGCAACAGAATATAATAATTTATTTATCGCAGCGTTGAGTTCGCCATATGCATTTACATCAGTTGCAGATTTAAAAGTCAGCAAGTTTCCTGGTGGAGGAAGTGGTGCATTTGATGGACCTAATAATATCTTAACTCAAAATAGCAGTCCTGGTGGTGAAGATATTGTGGCTGGTGGTTATGCTAGCTCACATCCAAACTGGACACAACCAGTATTTGCTACGTTTGCGCCAAATGGAATTGATTATGAAGTTTCGTTTACTATAGATGAATTTTCTACTTTCTATATTCATCCAACGCGTTTTCCTTATGAAGTACTGCCCGTTGAATTGGTATCTTTTACAGGAACAAATGTTGGTGCAAAAAACAGATTGGAATGGATAACGGCTTCTGAAAAAAACACAGCAAAATTTATTGTGGAGAAAAGTATAGATGGTGTTAATTGGTTTTATGTTGGCGAGAAACAAGGTGCTGGAAACAGTTCGCAACAGTTAACGTATGAATTATTTGACGATTATCCGGTTGTAGGAAATAATTATTACCGATTAAAAATGGTGGACTTAGATGCTACTTTTACGTACAGCGATATTATCAATATTCCTATTGATGCAAGTTCTGTAAATGGAATTGTTGGTGCCTATCCAAACCCAACGAAGGATGAGTTTACCGTAGTGATTGCTTCGTCTGCAAATCAGAATACTAGTATTTTGGTGTATGATGTATTGGGACAAATTGTGCGAAATGTGAATGTTAATTTGGTGCAAGGCGTTAACAAAACAACGATTAGTTTAAACACTTTAGCAAACGCATCGTATGTGGTTTTATTTAAAGACAGCAAAGGAAATGAACACAGATATAAAGTTGTGAAACAATAAACACTTTGAAGAGACTGATAGGAAGGAAGAGGTTGCGCAAGCAGCCTCTTTTTTTGTTGGTTTATTGACAAATCATAGGTTGAAAGTGCCAAATTACGATGTAAGTGTTGATGTTAAACGCTTATTTTGCTTCATTCGCATGATAGAAAGTAGGTTCCGCATGATAGATAGCTGATGTGCGATAATAGGTAGTTGATTCCGCATGATAGGTAGTTTAAGTGCGATCATAGATAGTTTGCTTCGTATGATAGATAATTGAAGCCCGATGATATGTAGTTTATTTCGTATGATAGAAAATTTAATCGCGGTGATAGAAAATTTAATCCGCGTGATAGTAATTTTCGTTCGAAAAAGTGATAAATACTTGATTTACAGATAATTTGTGGGTTTGATGGGTTTGTTTCTACCTTATTTATTTATAAATAAGGTTAGTCCATAGGATTTCTGCAAAGAAACAAGTTGAATTATTATACATTAGTCGCCTTGTGGAAGATGAAGCAAGAAAGTACGTTATATTGTATTGGCTTTAAGTTTTTCGATGCGCGAATAAAGTCTTCTTGTGTTACTTTTATTTTATCAAGATCAATATCAGTTCGATAATTTTCTATAATAATGTCTTTTACATTTGCTGAACGTTTTAGGGCATTGTTGCAGCTTCTTTCAATAAAAACAATCTTAAGGTTCGCGTGAGCTAACCTTTTTTATTTTATAGGAATAGAATTGCTGTAAATTTCTTCTTTACGTTTGTTGTACCATTTGTCATTTGGGAAACGCTGCTGGAAAATTTGCATGACGCTATCGAGTTCTTTTCGTTTGTTATACTGCAAATATAGATTCACTAAATTATTAGCTGAATAATAAAAAACAGGTTCTCTGTTGATGACATATTTAAAATAAAATGTAGCAGAATCGATGTTGTTTAATTGCCAATAAGTGTAGCCAATATAATTTATGCTTGACAAGTATGAGCTGTCCACTTCTTTGCTTTTTAAGAAACAAGTTAATGCATTTGGAAAGTCTTTTTTATAGAAATAACTCAGACCTAATAGTTCCCAAAGATCAGGCACTTTGTCGTAAATCTTTAATCCGTTTTCTGCATATTTTTTTCCGATGTTTATTAAACTATCCAATCTCTTTTTATTTGGATTTAGTAGTAATTCTTCATCTAAAGCCGTGTTAACATAAAGACCACTTGCCATTCGGTTTGCATTTGCCGATTGCGTTAAATGTGGCATATCTTTTTCAATTAGTGTAAAAGAATTCTTCCAGTCTTTCGTTCTGTAAACGGTAAAGAAAATAAAAACAGCTGACAGTAAAATCAATACCGGGTTTTTAAAAATATTGAAAGATGCGTCAGCCGAAACATCAATAAATACGGCACTCAGTGCGATGCAAAAACCTAAAGAAGCAATGAAGTTATACTTATCCATGACAATGCCTGCAACTTCCGTATAGTAATTGAGTGCGTAAGCAATTGCCATTATAAAAAACAAAAAGCAGAATGTATAAACTCGATTTTTTGAGTAAGTTTTATAACATAAAAAAAGCAGCGCAAGCACTATAACAATCGTTACCATATTGATGACAGAAAAAAGACCAGTGAGCGGAATTTGATTATAACCGAAGAAGAAATAATAGCCAAATGGAATTACCAAAAACTTGAAATAATAAAACAAAGAAGTCAGTGCAACTGCTATTCGGTTGATGAACGTATTGTTTGCCACTAAAGGATTCTCATCAAAACCCATGGAAAAGATGTATTCTTTTTTATCTGGCAAAGACTGGAAAAATGCAAACACCTGGAAGACAATAAAAAATAAAACAACCGTGATGGCGATGTTTTTTATAATTTTTTTTCTGTCAGTTTCTCTGAAAAAAAACAACACCAGCATTGGAGTTACAATAAAAACATAAGCATCTAATTTTGATAAAAATGCCAATGTAATCAATAGTATAAAAGAAAAAATACGAATGATTTTTTGGGTGTCGAAATAATAAATTAATTGAATAGCTGCAAACAAGCCGAACAGCATACTTAATAAATTATCGCGTGCTTTTATGTTAGCAACTACGCTTACATGGTTTGGATGAATAGCAAAAAACAAACAACTTAAAATGGCTAAGGATACTAGTTTTTTTGAATCAACATAAAG
The DNA here is from genome assembly GCA_938008535.1 of uncultured Saprospirales bacterium. Taxonomy (GTDB): domain Bacteria; phylum Bacteroidota; class Bacteroidia; order Chitinophagales; family JADIYW01; genus JADJSS01. The sequence goes on from CALLKF010000107.1 coordinate 34,518, forward strand.
TCGCGAAACTATAATAAAATCGTATGTTTTGCATAAAATACATGCAAACAAAAACACATTTACAACATGCGAAACATAAGGATTCGATTCGCCATAAAATTTACGTTCTAACCAAAATGTGACAAAAGAAATTGGACGATAATCGGCACCAGCAAACCAGGTTTTGAAAATTGAAATAAATCCAGCAAATGTGTTATCGATATTATTAATAGTGCTTGTAATAAATTTATCATCAACGCCATAATCAAAAGAATATGTCCAGCCGTATAATACAAATGCAAGAATAAAAAAAGTGGTATAATGAACATATTTATTCAACCAAAAATCAGTTTTATTTTCAGTAGAAATAACTGTTTCAACTTTTTTAGTTGTTGCTTTTTGCTTTTCTTTTTTCATTTATAAAAAAATTAAAACATACCTTTTTTCTTGTCGATTTCTTTTTCATAACCTTCATCAATTGCTAACTCAAAACCATCTGCAGCTTCTGTTGCTAAAATATCGCAACGATTATTTTCTACATTTGTTGAATGACCTTTGACCCAAACAAAACGAATGTTTTGATATTCATATAATTTAAAAAACCGTTTCCACAAATCTTTATTTTTTTTCAACGCAAAATCTGGTTTCATGTTCCACTTAAAAACCCAACCTTTTTCCACCGATTCAACCACATATTTTGAATCTGAATAAATAGTGATTTCTAAGTCTTGTTTTTTTAGTGCTTCCAAACCTTCAATTACAGCCAATAATTCCATGCGATTATTGGTGGTTAAGCGATAACCTTTTGCAATTTCTTTTCGATGCCCATTTGCTAAAAGCACCACACCAAAGCCGCCTGGACCAGGATTGCCTCTTGAAGAACCATCGGTGTATATTGTTACCATAAAAAAAATTGTTGGTCGAATATAAGAGTAATCTATTATTTTCGTGGTATGACCAAAAAAGAAAAAATTATTTTTATTGAAAATACGTTGGATAAGTTATATCCAAATCCACCCATTCCATTAGATCATAAAGATGCTTATACATTGCTAATTGCAGTTTTGTTATCGGCGCAATGCACCGATATTCGCGTAAATAAAGTAACGCCAGCTTTATTTAAATTAGCAGATAATCCACAAAAAATGAGTAAAGTTCCTGTGGAAAAAATAAAAGAAATTATTCGACCATGTGGTTTGTCGCCGAGAAAATCTCAAGCAATTTCTGAATTATCAAAAATAATTATAGAAAAACACCAGGGAAATGTACCTAATACGTTTGAAGAATTAGAAGCATTGCCTGGTGTTGGACACAAAACAGCAAGCGTGGTGATGAGCCAGGCATTTGGTGTACCTGCATTTCCTGTTGATACGCATATTCATCGTTTGGCATATCGATGGAATTTGAGCAGTGGCAAAAATGTAGAACAAACAGAAAAGGACTTAAAACGTCTTTTTCCTAAAGAAAAATGGAACATATTGCATTTACAAATAATATTTTACGGTCGTGAATTTTGCATGGCAAGAGCACATGAGGTAGAAAAATGTATAATTTGTTCAAAAGTTGGTAAAAAAATGCTGAATAAATAAATTATTTTGATAACTTTATCGTTTATTAGTAAGAACTTTTTTAATGGAATATCCATTTTAGAGGTTACATGCACAGCATTTAAATAAAAAAATTACACATGAAAAAAATTGTTTTCTCTTTACTAATTATTGCTATTGCTTTTACAGCTTACTCAAAAGGAGGTGGTAGAAGAGGTAGTTTGGCTGATGCTGAAGGTGCTGGACATGATATTGGTGTTACTGTTGGGCCAGCTTGGGCACTTACAGATTTAGGTGGTGCTAAAAAAATTGGTTCACCATTTTTAAGAGATATTGATTTTCCTGCAACACGTGTTGGCGTTTCTGTTTTCTACAGATATAATATTAATAAATTTATTGCTGTTCGTGCAAATATAATGTGGGCAATGTTAAGAGCTGAAGATGCTGATACAGATGGCACACCACCAAATATTCCTGGTGGTCCAAGTGATAGCTGGTATAGAGCACGCAGAAATTTAAGTTTTAAAACACATGTTGTTGAATTTCAAGTAATGGCAGAGTTGAATTTGAAAAAATACCAACATGATGTATATGGCAAAGGCGAGAAAGATCGTTGGGCTCCATATATTGGCGCAGGTCTTGGATTTTTCTATTTTAATCCATACATCGGTGGTGGTTTAGACGGTGGCTCAAAAATTAAATTAAAACCACTTGGTACTGAAGGTCAAAATATTGGTTATAAAAAACCATATAGCAATTTTCAGTTTGATTTAATGGCAGTATTAGGTGTTAAATTTAATGTTTCACAAAGAGTTAGCATTGGCATTGAAGGTGTTTATCACCAAACATTTACGGATTATCTAGATGACGTTAGTGGAAACTACATTAATGCATCTGATATTTCATTATTGTCTCCAACTGCACAAGCATTACAAAATAGGTCAAATACTGGTCCATATCCAAGTCCAACATTTAACTTTGTTGAAGGACAATTTAAACCTGATGGATCACTTAACCTTACAGGCATAGGTCAACAAAGAGGTGATAAAAAAGATAACGACCAATTTTTAAATTTGAACATTACAGTATCTATTTCTTTAGGTAGTTTGAATAGAACTAACTTTGGAAGTTGTGGAAGAAAAAATCCATATCATCATAAATTTAATTGTCCTAAATGGTAATTATACTTTTAAAGTTTAATAAAAAAGTCCTGAATTTATTCAGGACTTTTTTATTGCTTTTTTTGAATTACATTATAAAATTAATTCGTTTGGAAACATTGGTTAATTTCATAGGTGCATAACCAATAAATTCACCGTCCATGTCAATTGAAATTTTTGTTGCATCGCACGATTCAATATTGATTTCTTCAAACTGATGATAATGCACTTGTGGATGATTAATTTTTTTACATTTTTTTACAGTGCCTAAATGTTTGAAATAATCCATCAAATTAATATCACCAATAATAACAAAAGAAAATTTACCATCGGTAACTTCTGCATCTGGAGCAATTCCTAAACCATTACCAAAATATTTTCCATTTGCAACCACCATATTTATTACTTTTCCTTGCCACGAAAAATTATCATTCCAACATTTTACATTGCAATTTTTATAGGTTGCGATGGTTGACATAATTGCCCAAGAATAACTAAAGTCGGCACCCATCCATTTGGGTACGTTTTCTTTTTTTACAACCGTTTCGCCACCCATTCCAACATCCGTAATATTCATAAAAAAGCGTGTCGCAGGATTTTCTTCTTTATCGATAAAAGAAACAAAACCGGTGTCGATTAACTTCGAACTGCCAGATTCTATTAGTGTTTTCAACGTGTATAGTTGCGTGTTTTTATAAACAGTTTTCACAAAATCATTACCACTTCCAGCAGGATACACGCCAATTTTTATCTGACTGATTTTATTCCAATCGTAATCATTGATAGTGTTTTTATTTTCAATTTTAAAATGATTAACAACGCCATTGAGAATTTCATTTAATGTGCCATCGCCACCAATTGCAATAATTATTTCAAAGCCTTTTTTAATGGCTTCTTTTGGTAATTCAAAAAAATGACCTGCATATTGTGATTCAAAAAAATGAATTTCATGATTTTTAAAAGCAGCTTGAATTTCATTTTTTACCGCATTGAGTTTGCGTATTTTAGAATTAATTAGGAATGCTATTTTCATAATTTTACAGTTTAATGTTTTTAGTCAATTAAGATGTTTTTTAAACTATTTTCTATTCACAAATCACTATTTTCCCAAACATGCATTAAATTCCATGCACTTTTATATTCATTTATTTCTCGTTCTTTTTGCTCACTACTCCAATTTAACTCTTTTGTCATTAACTCGGTAACTGCATTTACCAAAAGTTCATCATACGTTTGCATTTGGTAGGTGATAAGCGTTCTGCGTGTTAAAATATCATCTAGTTTTTGTGCATGTTGATGCCTGATAAAAAATAAAATTTCTGCATTTGAGTATGGATATTTTTCAAATGGTTGAATTAAATCTAAATTATCTTGCACCAAATTAGCAATCAATGTTGCATTTTTAATTCCATAACGATGCTTAAACTTATCGATAATGGTTGAGTAAATGATTTCTTCATTATCGGAAGATGCTATCGCATGTTTATCTTCAATTGCTTTGATACAATTTTCTGCCATCGACATAAACGAAGTAAGTTTTCCGCCAGAAATCGTTAGCATATTGTCGTTGTTCCACCAAATCTGATAATCGCGCGAACGCTTGGTACTTTGCTTGCTTTCATCTTCATCATTCAACAATGGTCGCAAACCTGCATAAACACTTAAAATATCTGCTTCTGTTAATTTTTTGTCTGTTAATTGTGCATTCACACTTTCGAGTATATAATTTACTTCATCTTGCAAAATATGCATTTCATCATTCGATGCATTGTACTCTGTATCGGTTGTTCCGATAATGGATAAGTTGTCGTCCCAAGGCATACACCAAATCATTCTGCCGTCGCCATTTGCCGTTGGAAACAACATTACGCAATCTTTTGGAAAATGATTTGCAGATACTACAATGTGTGTGCCTTTACTTGGCTGCATATATTTTTTTTCGTCTTTCGGATTGAATTTTTTTAATAATTCATCAGTCCAAATTCCAGTAGCAGAAATAAATACTTTTGATTTTATTTGTTGTGTGAAATTGAAAACTTTATCGTGACAAGTAATATTTTTGATTTTATTTCCGACAAAATTAAACTGCTGCATTTCAAAATAATTCAATGCAATAGCGCCTAAATCAGTTGCTTCTTGTATCACTTCATTTGTTAAGCGAGCATCATTTGTTTTGGCATCATAATAAATAAAACCACCAACCATCGATTCGGTTTTGATTTGCGGGAAACGTTTTTTTATTTCTTCTACATTAATTTCAGCGTGTTTTGGCATACTACTTTCACCACTTAAGTAATCATAACCAGACAAGCCAATACTTAATTTTAATTTAGTAACTTTTGAATTATATATTGGCATAAAAAATGGCTGTGGCGACACCAAATGAGGATATTCTTTTAATAAATGTTCGCGTTCGTGTAATGCTTCTTTTACCAGTTTTATTTGCATTTGCTGCAAGTAACGCAAGCCACCATGAATCATTTTTGCTGAACGTGAGCTGGTGCCAAATGAAAAATCATTTTTATCTATAATTAATGTTTTCCAACCTTTGCGTGCGGCTGCCAGTGCAATACCAGCACCAGTAATACCACCGCCAATTACTACTAAATCGAATAGTTCTGAAGTTGCTCGTTGTATGTTGTATTGACGATTCATTGATTATAAATATTATCCAACTAATTTTCCAGGATTCATAATTCCTTTCGGATCGATTTTGTTTTTTATAGATTTTAATAATTCCAAAGCTAACGGATTTGTTTGTTTTTTATACCATTTTTGATGATCGGCACCAACGCTGTGATGATGTGAAATAGAACCACCATTTTGTAAAATAGTATCAGAAACTAATTCTTTTATTTCTTGCCATTGTTCAATTTCTCTTCCTTGCAACATTGGTGTAATTAAGGTGAAATACATACATGCAGCATTGGTATATACATGCGAAATATGCGCTAAAAAAAATCCTTTCGTTTTATTAAACGCAACGGACTTGTTTAATTCTTTTGTTAATGTTTGATGTAGTTTTGAAACATCTTTCCAATGCACTAATGTTTCCATAGTATCAATGTATATGGAGTGTTCCACCAATGTGTCGCGCAAGTATGGTAACTTAAATCGGTTCTCGGCCCATTTGTCTCCGATGGTAGTTGGTGCTAACATGCCTTTGTGTTTTTCTACTAAATTCTTAGCAAAAACTACTTGCGATGAAACACTGATTTCGCTTTGCGGAAATCGCATGATTAATAAACATGGATTCGATAAATCTTTCCATTGTAACACTAATTTTTGCAACTCTTTTTTAACGTCATCAAAAACACCTTTCTTCTCATCGTGCGACATTTTAGAAAACAAATTTGTTTCATTAAAATCAGATAAACGAACAACTGATGGTTTCACACCAGTTTGTGTTGCTTCTTTCAAAAAGTCGCTTCCATGTTGAAAGGTTGGAAACAATGCAACAATCCAACGATAATTTTTTGGTAGCTTTTTTATTTTTACTTTTATTTCGGTTACAACACCAAGCGTGCCTTCACTGCCAATAAATATTGGCAACACGTTGATGCCTGCCGCATCGTGCGTGTAATCGTTGCTTTCTATAGTTCCAATTGGCGTTGCCACTTTTATGTGTTCTACTAAATCTTCCATTTTTCCATAGTAAGTAGATTCTTGTCCAGCACCGCGTGTCACGATCCAACCACCTAATGTTGAATACTCAAATGATTGTGGAAAGTGACCTAAAGTATAACCACGTTTGTTTAATATTTTTTCTAATTCAGGACCAAAAATGCCTGCTTCAAAAGTAGCTGTTAAATGTGTTTCATCAATCGAAAGTAGTTTTTTGTATTGTCGTAAATCGATGGTACATTTTATTTCTTTTCTTGCAGCAATCGCATCCATTGATAAGGCACCAACCACATTAGAACCTGCACCAAATGGAATCAAATGCACATTATGTAAAGATGCTTGTGAAACGATGTATTGTATTTCTTCGTGCGAGTTTGGCGTCAACACAACATCTGGCGAAACAAAGCCATTTCCGTTAAAAATACGAATCACATCGTAATAGCTTTTTCCTAAGGAAACAAACAATCTGTCATCTTCATTAAAACTAATTTTACTTGGATGAATGGATGCAAAAATATCTTTTATTTCTTCTTTTCTTTTTTCTGTTAAAACCGGAAGATCAAATTTTTTCGGTGGAAAAAAGTTTTCACGCAAATTCATTTTCCAGCGTTCTTCTACCATCGTTTTCAACTTTGGATAATCGTTAATATGTTTTGTTTCTTTAGGGTTGCCCCATTTCCACCAATCGCGATTCATAAAAAAAAGTTTGTCCAAAAATACATTTTTTAGCTTTAAAATATTAAAGAAATTGAAGTTGTTAATTATTTAGCTGTCGAAATAATTCTAAAGGTTCAAAACGCTGTGATACTGTCAAGCTGACTTTATCGAAGCGTTGGTTCAGCGGCTTTTTAACTTTTAACTCATCACATATCACTAAATAATTTTTATCTTCGTAATGTTTTTAAAATAATCTCAACTAATTACAATATGATAGTAGATGATGCATTGGTACATAAGCTCGCTAATTTGTCGAAACTTGAATTTGATGAAATCGGCAAACAGGAAATTAAACAAGATTTGACGAAGATTTTATCGTTTATGGAAAAGTTGAATAAACTCGACACCAATAGCGTTGAACCTTTAATTTTTGTAAATGAAGATTTAAATGTTTTTCGTGATGATGTAGTTAATTATCCAATCACCAAAGAAGAAGTGTTGATGAATGCACCAATTAAAGATGTAGATTATTTTAAAGTACCGAAATTTGTAAAAGGAACGAAATATTAGATATAGTCGTGAATCGAAAGTCGTTAGTTAAAAGAATAAATAGAATAAAATATGCCAAATAAAATAATTGAACTCAAAGGAATAAAACGCTATTTTAATTTAGGTGATGAAACAATTTATGCTATTAAAGAAATTAATTTAGATATTTTTAAGAATGAATACGTAGCGTTGATGGGTCCGTCTGGTTCTGGAAAATCTACATTGATGAATATTTTAGGATGCTTAGATACGCCAAGTGCCGGACAATATTTTTTGGAAGGAAACGATGTCAGCAAAGTTTCGGATAATGAATTAGCTGCTGTGCGTAACAAACAAATTGGTTTTATTTTTCAAACCTTTAATTTAATTCCAAGATTAACCACTATTGAAAATGTTGCCTTGCCTTTAATCTATGCTGGTTGGAGCAAAAAGCAGCGTGACGAACGTGCTATTGAAGTGTTGCAGCAAGTTGGTTTAGGCGATAGAATGAAACACAAACCGAACGAGCTTTCTGGTGGACAACGTCAGCGTGTTGCAGTTGCGCGTGCCTTGGTGAATAATCCATCATTGATATTAGCAGATGAACCAACTGGAAATTTAGATACTAAAACATCGTATGAAATCATGGCGCTGTTTGAAGAAATACATAACAAAGGCAACACCATAGTTGTAGTAACACATGAAGAAGATATTGCTTTATACACACACCGCATTGTTCGTATGCGTGATGGTTTGGTAGAAAGCGACCAGCCAAATGCCAACATCAGAACTGTAAATAAAAGTTTGTTGGTGAATACTTCTAATTAAAAATGAAAAAGTATCGCCAAATTCTTAGAGAATAGTTTTATCGCGATAGATAACAATATCACTCCAAAAACTTTTCGTAAAATATTAATACCTGTATCCCCTAAAAGTTGTTCAATTTTTGGAATAAAACGAATCACCGCGAAAATAATAATCAGGTTAATTAAGATACCAATTAATATAGTGATCACTTCATATTCTGAACGCAAAGAAAGCAAGGTAGTTAGTGTTCCTGCACCAGCAATCATTGGAAAAGCAATCGGCACCACCGATGATGATTTCACCGTACTATTTCCAGATTTAAAAATATCTCGGTTCAAGGTCATTTCTAATCCAACTAAAAAAATAACGATAGAACCAGCCAACGAAAACGAGGCTACATCAATTCCAATAATTTTTAGAATTTGCTTTCCGCCAAACAAAAACAAAATCATAATAAAACCAGAAACTAACGTAGCATATTTTGCATCTACATGTCCAACCTTCGATTTAATATCTAACAATACAGGAACAGAGCCCAATATATCTATAATAGCGAATAAGATTAAACTTACAGTTGCTATTTCTTTAATATCAATATGCATACAAAAAATTTCAGTGTAAAGTTCAGCGTTTTATTATTATAATCAGCATTTAAAATATTATGCGTGCATCAAATCAATGTCAATTTATTTTTCCGAGGTATTTATTGTCATAAAATACAAGTACTTATAAAATGAACAGAAAATACTCGAAATCTCATTCTATTTATAATTACGACTGATAAATTAGGTTATCAACAAATTTGGGTATAAATGGATAACATTTTAGGATAAATAACCAAAAAAATTTCTTAGATTTGCATTTATTTGTATAAAAAGTACAAAATTTAGATTAATTAACATTATTTTTGTCCAATAAATTAAAAACAAGGTCTTTATGAAAAAAAGTATTGTATTATTTTCCGCGATGCTAATCTTATTTAGCTCAGTAGCGTTAGGTGCTAAGAAACCACCTAAAAATAATAAAAGTGCAGTTGGAAACAGCAGGTTCAGCTTAGGTATCGGAATGGAAGTTGCCGACTACTATACACCAGCTCTTAAGAAAGCTTCCACTTTTAAAAATCCAATTTACTTTGGTCCAAGAATAACTTGGTGGTACAATCCCAATTCATCTATTGCAATTGGTTTGGATTTAGGAACTCACGCTTTTTCTACAAAAACAGACAATTTAACGTTACCAACAATTAATACTTACAATTTATTGTACTCAGGTTTATTAGCGTATAAATTTAACAATGGTTATATTCTAAAAAATGATGCAGCGGTTGCGCCTTATATTTTTGCAAAATTGCAAGGAACTTGGGCACAAACTCCATTAACTAAACAAAACGTACACGGTTTTGGAATTCCAATTGGAGCGGGTATTAATTTTAAAATAGCAAATAATTTAGCTTTAAACGTTAATGCTGGTTACAATTTTGCTATTAAAAACAACAACGACCACATCTTTTTTGGTGCTGGTTTAATGGTTGACTTAGGTAAAAATAAAGAAGTTGTAGATACAGTTCCTGTTGTTGTTGAAGTACCAAAAGATACAGATGGTGATGGTATTATTGATTTAGATGACGCTTGTCCAGAAGTTCCAGGTATTGCTGCATTCAATGGTTGCCCTGATACAGATGGTGATGGAATCGAAGATAGCAAAGACGAATGTCCTACTGTACCTGGTTTAGCTGAATTCAATGGTTGCCCAGACAGAGACGGTGATGGTATTCCTGATGCAGGCGCCCTTGCTTTTCATCACCTGTCTGCCCGCGCAGTTCGGCATCTGGGCGAGCGCGACGATGAGCCATGCGGCCGGCCCGCTCGCCTGGGCGGGCGCCGCGATCGCGCTCGCGGGAATCGCGTTCGAGAGCGTCGGCGACGCGCGGCACACCCGGATCACCTCCGCCAACTGCGGTCGGTCGAAGCGGTCGAGCGCCTCCGCCCCGGCGTCGGCGCGCTCGAAAGCCTCTGCAAGGTTGGTGCGATTTACTCCGATCACAGAGCTGGGCACCGCGTTGAGCATGCTGTCCAGCTCGGCGAGTCGGCCGGGCGTCTCCGCCGAGCCAATGATCTGCTTCAGACGCGTGAACGTCGTATCGGGTCTGTACGCTACCGCGTAGGCCTCGTTTTCAGCATCGTGCTGCGCGAGCTTTGCCGCTTCCCCATTCGCTGTGGCGCGGTCACGTGTGAGAGCTTCCCGCTTGAGCCGCAGCTCGGTCTGCTTGAGAGTTTCGATGACCAAAGGGGGAACCATCTGGTCATTGAAGCGGTTGCAGAAGTCATTGAACTTCTCCATGCCGAACAGCGTGGCGATCAATTCCGCCCGTTGCCCCTGCGGACGCTGCGCCATTCGCGAGAAAGCATCGATACGGTTCTTCTCGATGAAGCAGAAGCGATACTCAGCTTCGTCGGGCTGGACGGCCTGCACGATGCGCAGCAGCGACGCCCCGTCGGACAGGTCGCCGTAGTGCAGCGCCAGCCGCGGGTCGGCGTCGTGCGGGTCCTGGTACAGGTGGTCCACCCGGTCGGTATTGAACGACGATGCACGGCGTTTGATTCCATGCACTTCGTAACCTTTTTTTAGCAATAGTTCTACTAAATAAACTCCAT
>CALLKF010000108.1 GCA_938008535.1 uncultured Saprospirales bacterium
TAATCAAATACTTGCTGTTTAGTGCAAGTATTTGGTCAATGTGGTCGTATGTTGGTATTTGGATTTGGAGCATAAGGTTATATTGAATTAATCCTCAGTTCTAAATTTTATTGTTTTAAAATCCAACCTAAGGATGTATCACTTATCACACTTGCCACATTATATTGCAATCGAGTAAAGTCTAGATTTCCCTCATTGCCACCATGATGCACACCAATTAAATAATACTTATCATTATACTTCACCCAAAGCGGAGCACCACTGTCACCGCTGCAACTAAACATTGGATAGCCAATTATTTCTTTATCACTTCCAACTTTTAAAGTGCTAAAATTACTGGCTTTTTCAATTAATCTTGATAACGAATCATCATAAGGATATCCTGTTAAATGAACACTATCTATTGGTAGTGATTCTAAGCTATTATAAGTAGCAAGATTAAAACTACCCTTAAAGAATTCTTGTAATTTTCTGATATTCTTTACTTTTATTACGGTAAAATCAAAACGGATTACATTGTGATTTATATTAGGGATTATTTCAAACTCATCTTTCTTGAATGTCACTTCTATTGTTTTATCTGTCTCATTTTTTCTTTTTAGTGTTATTTTATTAATTAACTTTTTAGCTTGAATGTAATGTGCAGAACCTAATAAAAAACTATCATTTACAAATGAAACCGTACCCAATACTTTTGTAAGAACTTTTGTTCTGTATAATTGTGCAATTGCACCAAACGGCGCAGATTGCATTTCTTCAATGTTTACTATACGTCGATTATTTTTTAATGTAGAATCACCTGTACATATATTGCCACTTTTAACAACCAATGCCGTTGAATAAAATATGCAGATTAGAATTAATGATTTTTTCATATTTATATATTTTATCTTTCTAATAATGTGAATGGTATTTCGAATTTTATTTCAGGAACAAAAATAGACGTGAATGATTTTGATGTTGTAACATTTTTGTCTAATAAATTACGTGTAGTAAGAAGTATTTCAAAATTAAATGCAGAAACATTACTACCTGCTAATTTTCCGATTTTATCATTGTTTATAGAAGCAAATATGCCAAAGCCACACAACAAAGATTTATCTGATACCTTTTTGCGATCAACTTCAATATTGCTTTTCATTAATAAATGCATACCTATGTGTCTTGATTTATCCATTAAATAAAAGTCTAAGAATGGTGAAAATGTAAATCGATGATGATAGAAATCATCTTTGTTATATGCTACTGCTTGCTTAGTTATCTTTTCTATTCCAGGCGACAATGAATCAATTTGTTGTATTACATCACCTTTTAAGTTCTCATTGTCTATACTATTTGAATAAGAGAAATCAGCTCCTGCTTTAAGATATTTATTGCCACAAGCCCAAGGCTTTCCTTTGTAATGTTTATTTACATAATGATGAAAATTAAAACTAAAGCCACCTGTAAATGCTCCGTGAATTGCTCTTAATACGGTATCACTTTTTATTGGGTCATATACATTGTAAGATTTAAAGGTTCCGTCTAATTTAGCAGAAAACCAAAATAACTTCTTTGTATTCCATGGTGCATTTAAATAAAATGAATCGATGCTATTTTTTTTGTCATAAGCTATTCCGTAACTCTTTAACATACAATCTACACATGTATTATAATTAAATTTAAAGTGAGATATTTTTTTGAATATTCTGTCATATTGAAAGTTTATTGTGCCATTAAAATTTGGATTGCCAATAGAAATTTGGCTTATAGGGTCTCTAAGATTCAATTTTAGTCCAAATTGAATAGAATTATTTGGATTTTTAAGATTTGGAATTGCTAAAGAGAGATTTAAACCAGGGGAAATTAAATCCACACCTATTTTAGATGTATTAAACTTTCCTTCACTACCAGATATTAGAAATGAAACATCTCTAATTATAGTTGAGTCAAATATTTTCTGGGGAACAAATTTATCATGGCAATTGATTTCAAAATCTATATTAGGCATAATTGGATTCTTCTGTAAAAAACTGCTAAAGTTGGCTGAAGGTGATGTAGATATAAAACTGCAATAAGTTTCTGCAACTAAAGTAGCAAGTTTTTCATCTGCCTCTGACCTTTCTTTTAGATCAGTTATTGCAGAATGGAAATTACCTAAATAGACTTTAGCATAAACCATCCACGCAGACATTGCTTCTGATGATATGCTAACAATGCTATTGTCGTAAAAAAAAATAGTTCCTATATTTGAACTGTTTTTATTAAAAATAATTTCAGTTAATAATTTATCATTTAACTTTTTTGAAGGTATTGGATGTGCTCCTACCTGAACAATACTCTTTGCTAATGCTTTGAGTTCAGTTTGAAATGTTCCAGATACTGCAGCGGAACTACCTTGCAAATAAGTTTTACTTTTATAACCTAGAGCGGTAGAGTAATAAATGCTATTTTTCCAATGGTCAGCAAGTGTGTCATAAAATTCCTGTTTAGAAAGTATATCATCTATAAATTCGTTAGCAGTGTCTACTTTTTCTTTGATTTTAATTACTGGATCTAATGTAGAAGCTAAAAAATAATCATTTGTTGTTGCATTTGTAATAAAAAAGAGCTTAAGAAATAACAAGAATAAAAGCATTAGTTTTTTCATAGCATGTAGTTTTATTTTTGCCTACTCTATATTCCGCTTTTCGGCATTCGCGTTTTAATTATTCCAAAATATTTTATTTCAATAGAAATCTATTTTCTATTGAGTAAACGGTAATAATATTGAGTAAGCGGTATTTATAGTTAAAAAAAATGTTTCAATACAGAACAATGAAGTATAAATACACAAACTACCATAACGATTAGTTGTATCAGAATAATAATTAGATGGAATAAGATTTTTGGTGAATGAGAGTTTAGCAATTAGCTTGTTCGCTGTATGCTGTATGCTGTATGCTGTATGCTGTATGCTGTATGCTGTATGCTGTAACATAGTTTCGTTTATAGTACAACTAATTTACATAAAACATATTGTAAAAACAAAAAATCTGATAAGTTTTTTTATCTATCTCAAGCTATTGAACTACACTCGATAATTTCAGGTATCCAATTTTTGCGGACAAGTTGGTTAAGAGTTAGTAAATTTTCTACACAATCAACTTCACCGCTATATCCGGAATTTCGCTAAGTTGCTCAAATAAATCGGTGCTTACACGAATGCCGGTTTTGGAAGATTGAAAGGTGAGTGGCGCGCCTTCCACATCATCATACAAATAAACAGTAAATGGTTTTTTGCCTGTATGTTTGCTTACTATTTTATAAATTTTTTCTACTTTTTGTTCATCTAATTTATTGTAATCCAGCATCACGCGCATGCCTTTTCCGTATTTCTCTAATACGTCTTGCATAAACTCCATTTGCGTTACGTTGAGTTCGTATTTTTCCGGATCTCTATAACTTGTTTTATAAAATCCTTTTAACAACAAACGATTTCCAACTTCTAAAAACGCAATGTATTTATTATAATTTTCGCTGAAAAAAGCAATCTCTAAAGTTGCATCTAAATCTTCAAAAATAACACTTGCCCAAGGTCTGCCTTTTTTATCCATGCGTTTGTTGACAGAAGCCACCATGCAGGCAATGGTTACATTTTTATCACGATAGTTTTCAATATCTTCAAATGATGCATTGCAAAAGTTTTTTATTTCCACTTCAAAATCATCTAATGGATGACCAGAAATATAGATGCCAGTTACTTCTTTTTCTTTCTGTAATTTCTCAAACGGAACCCATGGGTTGGTATGTGGAATTTCTGGTTCTGGAATATCTGCATCAACAGTATCGCCAAATAAAGAAAATGCAGTGGAAGAATTTTGTTCTTTTACATTATTTCCATATCGAATAGCGAGCTCAATAAAATTTGTTCCGTCTTTATATTGATGAAAATACTGCGCGCGATGCACATTCGGAAAGCTATCAAACGCACCAGCTTGAGCCAATGCTTCTATGTTTTTTTTGTTTACAGAACGCGAACTAATTCGTTTCGTTAAATCAAAAATATTCTTGAAAAAGCCATTTTCTCTTTCAATAATAATATCAGAAACCGCAGCTTCGCCACAACCTTTAATAGCTGATAATGCAAAACGAATTTCGCCAGCTTTATTTACAGAAAATTTTACATCGCTTTCATTAATATCAGGTCCAAGTGTTGGTACTTGCATTCGTCTGCATTCACTTAAAAAGAAATTAATTTGCTTGATATCACTCATGTTGTGAGACAATACCGAAGCCATATATTCTGCTGGATAATGAGCTTTTAAATACGCAGTTTGAAATGCTACTAAAGCATAGCAAGTAGAATGTGATTTATTGAATGCATATTCCGCAAATTTTTCCCAATCGACCCATATTTTTTCGCATTTGGTTTGGTCTAAATTATTGGCTGCGCAACCTGCTAAAAACATTGGTTTTAAATCATCTAATTTAGAACGTATTTTTTTACCCATTGCTTTTCGTAATTCATCAGCTTTGCCTTTTGTGAAACCAGCTAATTTTTGAGAAAGCAACATCACTTGTTCTTGATAAACCGTGATACCATAAGTATCTTTCAAAAGTTCTTCTACTTCTGGCAAGTCGTATTCAATTTTTTCTTTTCCGTTTTTACGGTTAATAAACTTTGGAATATAATCAATGGGTCCAGGTCGATACAAGGCATTCATCGCAATTAAATCATCAAACTTATCTGGTTTTAAATCGCGTAAATATTTTTGCATACCGGCACTTTCAAACTGAAAGGTTCCGATGGTATCGCCGCGTTGATACAACTCAAATGTTTTTTTATCATCTAAAGGAATAGTATCTAAATCAATTTTAATTCCATGGATTTTTTCAATCAATCTAACTGCATCACGCAAGATTGTTAATGTTTTCAAACCCAAAAAATCCATCTTCAACATGCCAGCATTTTCGATAATGCTGCCATCAAATTGTGTTACTAATAAATCAGCATCTTTAGATGTGCAAACTGGAATATAGTTAATGATATCGTCAGGCGCAATGATGATGGCTGACGCATGAATACCGCGATTTCGGATAGAACCTTCTAAGCTTTCTGCTAATTTTAATGTGCGTTGCAATGGATTATTATCATCTGTCCGAATCTTGCGAAAATCTTCCGATTCTTTAAACGTATCAGCTAAGGTAGTTTTTGGTTTATCGGAAACGAGTTTTGACATTTTATCAGTTTCAGATAACGGCACTTTCAGCACACGACCAACATCTTTAATAGAACTTTTAGCAGCCATCGTTCCATATGTAATGATTTGCGCAACTTGATTTTTTCCGTATTTATCAATTACATAATCGATTACTTTTTGTCGGCCTTCATCATCAAAATCAATATCAATATCTGGCATCGAAATACGATCTGGATTTAAAAAACGCTCGAATAGTAAATTGTATTTTATCGGGTCTACATTAGTGATGCCAATTGCATAAGCCACTGCAGAACCAGCCGCAGAACCACGACCTGGCCCGATGGAAACGCCAAGTTTTTTTCCTTCATTGATGAAATCCTGAACAATTAAAAAGTAACCAGGAAAACCCATGTGCTGAATGGTTTTTAATTCAAAATCTAATCGTTCAATGATATCTAAAGGTATAATCTGACCCCAACGTTTTTTCGCACCTTCAAAGGTTAAAAATTTTAAATATTCATCTTGATTTGAAAAACCGATTGGTAATTTAAAAGCTGGCAAAAGTATGTTTCTTTCTAAGTTTAGCGATTGCACTTTTTCTGCAATTTCTAATGTATTTTCAATGGCTTGAGGAACATCTTTAAATAACTCTTTCATTTCAAATTGTGTTTTGAAATAAAATTTATCATTTGGAAATTTAAATCTATCTGGATCGGCAAAATCTTTTCCAGTTTGCAAACACAATAAAATATCATGTGCTTCGTAGTCTTTTTGGTCTACATAATGTGAATCGTTGGTAGCAATTAGTTTTACTTGGTGTTTTTCTGAAAATTTTATAAGTTGTTGATTAATGCGTTCCTGGCTCCAACCGGTTCCATCTAAATCATTAATTTCGTGGCGTTGCAATTCTATATAATAATCATCTTCAAAAACATCTAACCATTTTAAAAGCACTTTTTCGGCTTCTTCTGCTCCTTTGTTTATCATTGTTTGCGGCACTTCAGCACCAACACAACAACTGGTAGCAATGATACCTTCGTGATATTCTTTAATCAAACCAAAATCAACACGCGGAAAATCCATATATACACCGTCGATGTAACCAGTAGAAACAATATGCATTAAGTTTTTATAACCGATTTCATTTTTTGCTAATAATAATTGATGATAGCGTTTGTCTTTATTTTCTCTCGTAAATTTTTTATTAAAACGATCTTCCACTACATATACTTCACAACCTAAAATTGGTTTCACGCCATGTTTTTTACAAGCAGCAAAAAACTTAAATGCACCAAACATATTTCCATGGTCGGTGATGGCAACCGCTGGCATGCCATCTTCTTTGGCTTTTTTAACCATTGCATCAATATCAGCAGCACCATCTAAGAGTGAATATTGCGTATGACAATGTAGTGGAGCGAAATCGCACATAATAATTTGAAAATTTGAAAATGAGAGAATTTAAAAATAAAGGTAATTTGAAGAATCGTAAGTTTTTGATTTTACAAATTAAATTTGACGTGATGTTGATAATTTTTATCTAAATAAAATAAAAAAGCTCAGGCATTGCACCTGAGCTACGCAACTAAGATTATTAACATTATTATGAAGAAAAAAAGAAGAAAGAGTTAGTCATAGTTTTATGGTTTTGTTCTATGGTTTTTGCTTTCGATATTCAATATTACATAGAATACTTGATTTACATCAACTTAATGAGTAAACGGTACGTTTCAGTGAGTATTCGGTAAAAAACAAGGTTGTTGATATTTTCTTTCAATATTTATTGAAAGTTTAAAAACTATTTATTAAATTTGAATTATGAATTTAGAAGAAGGCAAAAAGCAGTTTGTTCAAGCATGGGGTGCTATTGGTACACAGTGGGGCATCAATAAGACGATGGCTCAAATTCATGCTTTAATGATGGTTTCCACACAAGAATTGAGCACTGAAGATATAATGGAAGAATTATCAATTTCGCGTGGAAATGCAAATATGAATCTACGAGACTTGATAGATTGGGGTTTAGTTCAAAAAGTATTTAAACATGGCGAACGTAGAGATTATTTTCAAGGTGAGAAAGATGTTTGGAAAATTGCAAAACAAGTTGCTAAAATTAGAAAAACACGTGAGTTGGATCCTGTTTTAAAGGTATTAGAAGAATTAAAAAAAGTAGAGCCGAATTCAAAAAGTGAAGAAGTAAAACATTTTCATAAATTGGTAAATGATGTATATAAATTGGCAAATAATGTCGACCGATTAATTGAAGGTGTTTTTAAAGCAGAAGAAAGCTGGTTTTGGGATAAGATTTTAAAAATATTTACAAAATAAAAAATAGGGAAACCTATTTTTTTACAAATAACTTTCAAAAATTACTGAAAATATAAGAATATAAGAAATAAAATTTCCAACTCTAAAAAATATAAAATGAAACAGTTTATTAAAACCGATTACTATATACAGCTATTTCTGGCTTGTGTGCTAAATCCATTAAGTATCTTAACTGTCTATGGAATTGCGCTGGCTTTTCCAATTATTGGCATTTATCAAATATTGTCTGATTTTTTGCATTTGTTTGTTTATAAAACAGAATTTTTAAAAAGAGAAAGAACAATACATTTTTATGGAGCAATTGCTTATGTTGTTGTGGTTGGTTTATGTAGCTATGGTTTGATTTTATACGAAGTAGATGATAGTATTCGTTTTAATCTTTTCGTAATTTTTTGCTTCATCATTCCAGAAATTATGATTTGGGTTCGGTTTTATTGGTCAAGAAAACATTATTGGTATGAAAAAAAAAGCGTTAATGATGAAAGCAATTTAATTAATAAACTCTAAAAATTATTTTTATGAAAAACTTAATTGAAATTGATTACAAAATACACAAAGTATTAGTTTTTGTTGTGCCTTTGGCTGTCATCACATTTTTCTTTTGGCTATATCTTGGACCGCTTACATATCTATATGTTACAGTTAGCGATGTTTTAAATTTATTAAAAAGAAGAAATTCAAATTTTACAAAATACAGATTGGTTCATCTGATTGTAGGTTATCTGTATTTAAGTTGCTTTTTTATTTCAGGATTTATATCATCTAAATGGGTAGCTGCACATATAGGTAGAGATCTTTTTATGTTTGTATTCTGGTACATGTTGCCATTATGTTTCTTCTTTTTTCATTTTTATTTTACAAAAAAAGATTATCAAGATTTTATTTCAGACAATATATAATTTATTATGCAAACGTTAGAAAACAAAGCACTTATATACGACAGCAATTGTCCATTATGTTGCTGGTATACTGAAAAATTTATTCAGGTTGGTGCATTAGAAAATAATGGAAGAATTTCTTTTAACGAATTAAACCAACATCAAATTTCAACTTTAGATGCACATCGCAGCCGACACGAAATTCCATTGATAGATACTGAAACTGGCAAAGTTGCTTATGGTATTGATGGTTTGACCATAATTTTATCAAATATGTTTCCGTTTTTTAAAACTATTTTATTAAACGAAACCGCAAAGAAAATAGTGAAACCTTTGTATAATTTTATTTCTTACAACAGACGAATTATTGTTCCATCAAAAATTGAAGCAACCAAAACGATAGATTGCGCACCTGATTTTCATTTCGGCTGGCGATTAAGTTTAATTGCGGTTTGTTTCAGTTTCTATTTTGTATTCA
>CALLKF010000109.1 GCA_938008535.1 uncultured Saprospirales bacterium
GCTACTTTCATGGTTATACATTAATTGACGAATTGAACGAAACACCAGCATTTCCTTTTGGTTTTGGATTAAGTTATACAACTTTTCAATATACAGATGCGAAACTAAATAAAACTGTTTTTACAGAAAAAGACACTCTTCAAATTGAACTAAATGTAAAAAACATAGGCACGATGGATGGTGCTGAAACAGTTCAGTTTTATGTTCGTTTTGTGCATTCAAATCAAACTGAACATCTAAAAAAATTATTAAAAGCATTTACAAAAATAGTTTTACAAGAAAGTGAACTTCAAAAAGTTTTTGTGAAAATTCCAATTAACTTATTGAGTTATTATGACACTCAAACACATGGAATGAAAGTTGAAAAAATGAAATATAATTTGGAGATTGCCAATAGTTCACAGGATAAAAATGCAATTATTTTGCCATTTGGAATTCAATAATTTTTTATACATTACTTATAACCTTATGAAGAATGCATCAATAGTGGAATTATTTAAAGAGCATCATTCGTTTGAAAAATCAATTATTTTAGAGCGAAATCAATATTTAAAAGTTGGAGGCAGCATTGATACCAATATTTATTTTATCGAAAATGGTAGCTTAAAAATATTTTTGCTCGATGAAACGGAAGAACGAATTATTAGATTTGGTTATAAAAATAATTTAATTGTTTCTATTGATTCATTTTTAAATAACAAACCATCTGAGTTATATATACAAGCAATAAAAAAAACAGAAGTTCAAGTTATAACAAAGAAAAAGTTTAGTGAATTTATAAATAGCTCGTACGAAAGAATGAAATTATGGTTAACCATATTAGAAGACCTTGTGCTACAGCAAATAGAACGCGAAAAAGACCTCTTAATAAATTCACCTAAAGAACGCTATGAACGAGTACTAAAACGAAATCCACAATTATTCCAGGAAATACCTAACAAGCATATTGCAAATTATTTACGCATGAGTGCTGAAACATTGTCGCGTTTAAAAAACTATTGAGTTCGGTCAAGATTTTTTCAATTTCTGTGAAGCAAATTGCAGAAAAAATAAAAAATGAAAATTTTATCAGAACAATTTTTACAGAACCTTATTGAACAAACACGTTCACATTTGAATTATGCTATTTCATTGCAAGATGTGAATGAAGATGCACTAAATCAACGATTACACCAAGACAGTTGGAGTATACTAGAATGCATAGAACATTTAAATCTGTATGGTAATTATTATCTACCAGAAATTGAAAAACAATTAACAACTTCTAAAGCAATATCAGACAAAAAATTTAAAAGTGGATGGTTAGGAAATTATTTTGCTGAAAGTATGCTACCCAAAAAACAGCTCAATAAGATGAAAACATTTAAAAGTATGAATCCAATTCACAGTCAATTGAGTAAACAAGTTTTAAATACATTTATTGAACAGCAACAAAAAATGCTGCAATTGTTATCATTAGCACACGATAAAAACTTAAATAACATTCGAATTCCAATCAGCATCAATAAATGGATTAAAATAAAATTAGGAGACACTTTCAGATTTGTTATTTATCATAATGAAAGACATATTCAACAAGCAAAACGTGTGTTGAAGGAAACAAATTCTAAAGACGAACTACTATAAATCTAAATAGAAGTGATAATTATGTAAATAGATTTTAATGTTATGTAACACTTAAACTAAATAAACCTATCAACTTTACCACGTAACAATTCTGTTACAAATAAATTAAAAATAAGATGTCAAATTCAACAGCTACTCCAATTCCAGCGGAGAAAAAAAACACTAATAGTGATGTTAAAACAAACATGAATGGTGATGCAAAAAAAAATGTGATTGATAACCACAAAAAAGCAGCAGTTCATCATGAAGCAGCAGCAAAGAATCATAACGATGCAGCAAAATTTCGTGAAGAAGACAATGATGAAAAAGCAGACGAAAGCACTGTGAAAGCACATGGTCACCATGCTATGGCTAATCATCACCAAAGACAAGCAGTAAAAAATAGTTCATCTCAATACTAAGAATTATCTTATGTTTTATTGACTATTTTTTGAAGCACTACGCAATAGCATAGTGCTTCTTTTTTTTATATAATGTGAGAATCATGTAATGACTTTGTAAGATTATATAACTCTTTTAGTACATAAAATAACACCTTTACA
The DNA here is from genome assembly GCA_938008535.1 of uncultured Saprospirales bacterium. Taxonomy (GTDB): domain Bacteria; phylum Bacteroidota; class Bacteroidia; order Chitinophagales; family JADIYW01; genus JADJSS01. The sequence goes on from CALLKF010000109.1 coordinate 2,169, forward strand.
AAGAAATAATTCTATAACCATTATAACATTACAAATGCCAAATACAACAATTACAACACAGAAAGAAAAGGAAATAAACCTCTATCCAAATGAAAACCCTAAAAATGCTACTGAAGCAAAAAAGGATGAAAAATTATTTAAAATAACGAGAAAAAAATTGGCAGAAATTAAAGATGATTCTATCGCACATTTAATTGGATTTGTCAATCACGTTGTAGTACAAAAATTACTGACTATGATTTAATCCTTTCTATAAACAAACATTTTATTCTAATTAAACAAAAAAATAAAAAAATGAGAAAAAGAATCACAAATATAATTATGCAAGTTGTACAACATGAAAATGAAGAAAAAAAAAATCTTCCATTTACTTATGCAGCAAATGAAGATATTTTCAACAAATCTATCAATGAATCAACTAAAAATAGTGATAGTTATCCTGGACAAAAACTCAACGATCGTGTAGAGTTAGAATTAAAACAGAATGAAAAAGGTGTATACGAAAACGATTTAGATGTTCCAGGTTCTGAATTAGATGACGAACAAGAAAAAATTGGCAGTGAAGACGAAGAGAATAATTATTACAGTATTGGTGGAGATAGACATGATGATTTGGAAGAAGATAAAAGTGAATAATTTAATTGTTACTATTTCATTGTAAAATATTTTTTTTTACTATCTAGAAGATAATTCGTTAAATATTTCTTTAGTAGAATGTAGTACATTTGCCAAAAAGCAGGTTGCTGCTACGACTAAATGGAAACCAAAAAAAGATATTTTGCCTTACATAAACCAGACAATATGGTTTCACAATTTATTGGATTAGAAAAAGCAAGACTCTTAACCGAAGTTGATTTTGATTTTCCAGAAGGAACACATGCAATTGGTCGACTTGATAGTGCATCAGAAGGATTATTATTGCTAACCACTAATAAAAAAGTAACCAAACTATTATTTAAAAGCAAAGTTCCACACAAACGAAGATATTTAGTAAAAGTCAGGTATAATGTAAGTGAAGTACGTTGGAACAAATCAGAACTGGTGTTACAATTCAAATTCATGGTGGTGTTGATTGGAAAACAAGTCCATGTGAAGCTGAACTGGTGGAAGATGTCAGCATCTATAATGTTGTTGATGAAAAACATGAATACAGTCCATATTGTTGGTTGCTGATTACACTAACAGAAGGGAAATATCATCAAGTACGAAAAATGGTATTTGCTATGAAACACAGATGCAAGCGACTCATTCGTGTTTCTATTGAAGATATGGAATTAGATAATTTACCAGCTGGTGCTGTCAAAGAATTTGAAGAAGAAGATTTCTTTAGATTGCTGAAAATAGATAATTGGAAATAAAATGTTGCGATTATCCGTTTCCTAATGCTTTTGCCAAGTCATTTAATTGACTTTTCCATAATTCTTTCGATGATTCAATTTCATCTTTGTATGCATAATCCGTAACAGTTAGAATGGTTTCTTTCGTGATATCTGTTACACGAATTCTATATTCAAAAAATGCTTTATCATCTTCTTCGTCTTCCCAACGTAATTTAATAAATTCTTCTTCTTCATACACCAATACTTCTGCAATTTGTTGTTCACCGTTCCATTCAAATGTAAACACTTCACCATTTGGATCCAAATCAACATAATCAGCAAACCATTGCACCAAACCTGATGGTGTAGTTAAAAAGTTGTACAAAATAGCAGGCGAAGATTTAAATGTTCGTTCTACTGTAAAAGGAATTTTCTTTGCCATAAATACATATTCAGCCACAATTAAACAGAAAAAAATCTTATATCCAAATTAATTTTCATTTTTTTTGAAATTAAATTTATAGAACTTCAGAAACTACAAAAAAACTACCTGTTATTAAAATCAAATCATCAACAGAAGCAGCTTCTTTTGCAGCAGTTAACGCCAATGTTGGATGTGCAAATTTTTCACCATCAAGTTGATGTTCATTTGCCATTTCAATTAATAATTCTACTTCGAGTTTACGTGGCAAAGGTGGTTCTGTAAAATAATAAATTGCATTTTTAGGTAACAACGCTAAAATAGAATGAATGTCTTTATCTTTTACTGCACCATAAATGATATGCAGTTTGTTGTATTTTTCTGTTTGAAGTTGCTCAATAATTTTTTGAACACCAGCTTCGTTGTGACCAACATCTGCAATAATAGTTGGCTTAGATTGTAGCTGTTGCCAGCGGCCGATAAAATTGGTATTTTTTACCACATTCAAAAATCCTTGTTTTTCATTTTTTAAATCAATTTTCACATTGCATTTTGTGTTCAATATTTCTATTGCCAAAAATGCTGTTAATATATTTTCTTGTTGATAATTTGCTCTTAAATCTGAATCAATAATAAAATCAGTAGTAGTTATTTTATTTAAATATTGAAATGATGTAGATAGTTCATTATTTATAATTGATTTAAATTGATAGATTTCATCTGTAAAAAAGATGGGTGCATTTTCCAATTTTGCTTTATGAATAAATACATTTTCTGTTTCTGTATCTTTTTTACCAATAACAACAGGGATTTTTGTCTTAATAATTCCAGCTTTTTCTGTTGCAATTTCTGCTAATGTATTTCCTAATAAATGTTGATGATCATAACTAATGTTTGTGACAATAGAAATAATTGGTGTTATTACATTGGTTGAATCTAATCTTCCACCTAAACCAGTTTCGATAATGGCAAAATCAACTTGTTGTTGTGCAAAATAGTCAAACGCCATCGCAACAGTTATTTCAAAAAAAGATGGTTCTATTTCATCAATTTTTGATTGAATTTTTTCGGTGAAATTAATTACAAATTCCTCTGTACAGTGTTCACCATTAATTTTTATGCGTTCACGAAAATCTTTTAAATGTGGTGATGTATATAAACCAACTTTATAACCTTGAGCTTGTAAAACAGACGCTAAAATATGCGAAACCGAACCTTTTCCATTGGTTCCAGCAATATGAATAGATTTAAATCTATGTTGTGGATTGTCTAAAAAATCGCATAATAAAAGAGTATTCGTCAAATCTTTTTTGATTGCTTTTTCGCCAATGCGCGAAAACATGGGTAGTTTATTGTATAAATAATCGAGTGTTTTCTGGTAATTCATAAATAATCGTAAAAATACAATCTGCAAATTAATTATGGTATTTATTTGTTTGTAATTCTTAACTTTGTTTTAAGATAAATAACGAATATGTCAGCAGCACAAGGCGAAATAAAAAGAGTAACAACTCATAAATTAAAAGAAATGAAACAACGTGGTGAAAAAATATCCATGTTGACTGGTTACGATTTTTCAATGGCGAAAATTTTAGACGATGCAGGCATCGATATTATTTTAGTTGGTGATTCAGCATCTAATGTAATGGCTGGACATGAGACGACGTTGCCTATTACGTTAGATCAAATGATTTACCATGCGCAAAGTGTGGTGCGTGCCATTAAACGTTGTTTTGTGGTGGTTGATTTGCCTTTTGGCTCGTATCAAGGAAATTCACGTGAAGCATTAAATGCATCTATCAGAATTATGAAAGAAACTGGTGGACACGGTGTAAAAATGGAAGGTGGAAAAGAAATTGGAGAATCAGTCATTCGTGTGTTGACTGCTGGAATTCCAGTTATGGGTCATCTTGGATTAACACCACAATCTATTTATAAATTCGGTACCTATACCGTTCGTGCTAAAGAAGAAGAAGAAGCAGAACGCTTGGTAGAAGATGCAAAATATTTAGAGAGTATTGGTTGCTTTGCTTTAGTGCTAGAAAAAATTCCAGCGTCATTAGCGAAGGTAGTTTCTGAAAGCATTTCGATTCCTGTAATTGGAATTGGTGCTGGTTCTGATGTTGATGGTCAAGTATTAGTTACGCACGATATGCTTGGAATTACACACGAATTTAAACCACGTTTTTTGCGTCAATATTTGCATTTATATGATGATATTAAAAAAGCGACACAACAATATATTGCTGATGTTAAAAGCAAAGACTTTCCGAATGAGAAAGAGCAATACTAGATAATTATAAGTTATTAGTTAATTGCTATGAATTATTGGTTGCTTTAAAACGTTTAAATTGATCATACGCGTAAAACCGTAAATATTCACCAGCTTCAATTTGTTTTTGAATATCGCGCCAATATTTCGGATCAAAAATCTCATTGTGTTCTGCTAAAAATATTTCACCAATTGGACCATCTGGTGCCATAAATGCTTTAAATTCTTCAGGAAAAATGTCATTTGCTTCAGCTGTAATCATTTCTGTATTTCCACGCGTATCATCATCATCACTGTAAACAGGAATTCTGCGAAAACGACATTCGGTTACTTTTGCAATTTCATCATAATCATAAAAAATGACACGACCATGGCGCGTTACACCAAAATTTTTCAATAACAAATCACCAGGAAAAATATTGGCTGCTGCTAATTCTTTGATACAAAAACCATAATCTAAAATTACTCGACACGCATCTATTGGATTTGCTTTTTGTAAATAAATATTTAATGGTGTCATTCTTCGTTCAATATAAACATGTTTGATTACAACTTTATCACCAATAAAATCAACACTTTCTGCGCAAGTGTCTTTTAATTCTTTAATTAATTCAAACGTAAAAAGATTGCGTGGAAATTCTAAATTTTCAAAAAGATGAGCATACGCCATTCTTCCAACTCTGTCATTTATTTCTACTTCTTCGTATTTTTTAATGACAAAATCTCGTGTACAATTTTTTGGTGGCGCAAATTTATCACGAATGATTTTAAACACAAAATTGAAATATTGTGTAGTAAAAACAGCCATTACCATTCCTTTGATACCTGGCGCTATTATAAATTTGTCATCATGATTATGAATGTAATTCATTAAATCGCGATACAAAATAGTTTTACCATGACGATAATATCCAATCGAATCATACAACTCACCTACTGCTTTGTGTGTTAGCATTGATTTTAAATAATCAATGAGTTGTGCTGGATACTTTGTATGAGCAAAAAAAGAAGAACGCGTAAACGAAAAAATAATAGAAATTTCCGCTGGAGCCGTAATAACAGCATCTGCAAAAACACCATTTTCTTCATTTAATAAAGGTATAACAATTGGCATTGACCAGTTTTTGTAAAAAATTCTTCCAACAATAAAGGCACCGCGATTACGATAAAAAACTGTTTTTAAAATTTCTACTCTATCAATAAATAAATTTGATTTTTGATGAATAATTGATGGTGCTACTTCGTCGAAAATCTTTTGGCAATCACGTTCTATATCTTCAAATTTCACAGAAAACTGAAAATGTTTGATAATTTGTTTGATGACTAAAGGCGAAAAGTGTGAAGCATCAATTACATCAAAAACTTCATTATCCATTTTAGGCATTGGTTTATAATCCGTATAATCGAAATATTCGATATCAGCATTGAAACTTTTGTCAAAAAAAACTTTTCTCGTAATAGAGTTATAAAAGGTTTCAGAATTTAAACGATGAGGTTTATCTTTTATCAGCAGTGAATACTGTTTTTTTATTTCTATCCAATAAGCAACATTGTATAGGTTTTCCAAAAGCAATGATTGCGTTTTTGCGTATACATCTTTCACATAGTTTCCATACAAACGATATCTATTTTGCTGCTGTGCATGATGTTCGTGGAATCTTTTTTGTTCAAAATATTCTTTACCATACGCTGTAATTTCATTGAATGTTGCCAATAAAATATCGTATTTTTCGCAAATATAAGAAGCAACTTCGTGTATCGTTTTATCTTTGTCCATAGTAAATTTAAAATTGTAAAGATATGCAATTAGAAGAAATCAGAAACTATTGTTTAAAAAAGAAAGCTGTAACAGAAGATTTTCCGTTTGATGAAGAAACGCTTGTTTTTAAAGTGCTTGGTAAACTATTTTTGTTGACAAATATAAATGAATTGGAAATCTCTGTAAATTTGAAATGTGAACCAACATTAGCTATTGAATTAAGAGAAAAATATGAAAGTGTGAAACCTGGTTTTCATATGAATAAGAAATATTGGAATACCGTAGAATATACAAGCGAATTCTCTGAAAAAGAATTTTATAAAATGATTGATCATTCTTATGAACAAGTTGTAAAAGGTATGACTAAGAAAATGCAGCAAGAATTAAAAAATAGCGAGTGATACCAAACAAACCAATTATATACTTGCTTATGATTCTGATTTCCAATGTCATTTTTGGAAAACA
>CALLKF010000110.1 GCA_938008535.1 uncultured Saprospirales bacterium
CTAAATAACTATTGTGCTACGGATGAATTAGGTGAACCTGACGTAGATTATAATATAGCAGATAATTTAAACGGAGCAGATGAAACAGTCTGGTACAGATTCAGAACTGACGCGACTCCGGGAGATTATGTACTTGATTTCACCAATAATACAGTACTGGGCGGTGATCCGGCAATTATAATAAAAGCAAACCTATACAAAAAGAATACAGCTGCTTACAATTATGCTCCCGGTAATCTTACTTTAGTTACTTCTGATGTACAAATACCGGGTATTTATACAGATTTTACATACAGGTGTTTGGACTTAAACACAGAATATTTAATTCAGGTTGATGGGGAAGATATTACCGATCAGACTTTCGCACAATTAGCAAAAGGCGAATGGGATTTAACCATCAGGAAAAATACGGCTAGTGGTGCCGTTCATAATGATTTATGTAATGCATCACCAGCAAATGCCGCATATAATTTAGGTACTGTTCCCAATACTTGTGCCGGTTCTCTTAATTTACCATTTTCACTTAATTTCTTTATTACTCTTATAACTGTTTCTACGCGCAATCCAGTCATGTCTGCCAATTGCTGACGAGTAAAAGTTACTTTATAAGGATGTACTGAAAGTTGATGCGATTTATTTTTGTAATAATTTAAAAACTCTACAATTTGCTGTTCTGGATTATGACAAGCAAGTTCTTTTAAGGTAAAAAATTTATATCTTACTCGTTGCGCCAAAAGCTTAGCAAAAGCAAAAAGTAATTCTGGATTTTCTTTAAGTAATAATAAAAAAGTAGGTTTTGGTAATTGAATAACTACTGAATCTGTTTCAGCAATTGCACTTGCAGCGTAAAGCTCATCATCAAACAAAGGTAATTCACCAAAACATTCATTTGGTTCGATAATAGATTGAATAAATACTTTACCTTCATCGTCATAATTTATCCAACTTACTTTGCCTTGTACGAGTTGAAAATAATAATTACATTTTGAATTTTCATTAAAGATAATCTCACCTTTTTTTATCTTTTTATAGATTGCACCTCTTGATAATAGCAAATCTTCGTTTAACATCTTATCTATTATTTTATTCTGCAATTTATTTATAAGAACTAAATTTTAAGGTGACTTCAAACACTAATAAATATGATTTTTATCATCTAATAAAAAAAAACAAACCTAAAACCTTACTATTAATTTAAGTTATGATTTCAATCATAAATCTTTATTAAGGTTATCATTAACATTGTTGCATAAAAATAAATGAAAATGAAAAAAGTTATAACAATTTTAATGATTAGCTCTTTGTTAGCTCTTGTTGTTGCATGCAATTCTAATCCTACAAAAGAAGATTTTAGCACAAAAGAAGAAACTACAGAAACGCCAGCTGCAACTACAGAAAATGGCAATCCATCTTATGATCCCAAAAGAGGTGAAGGTAAATTTACGAAAGTAGATATTGGCGCAACCTTAGATGCGACAATGGCTACTTCTGGTGAAAAAATAGCTGGCGTTAAATGTACATCTTGCCACAAGACAACTGAAGAAAAATTAGTTGGTCCAGGTTGGAAAGGCGTAACAACACGTCGAACTCCTGAATGGATTATGAATTTCATCACCAATACTGATGCTATGATTGATAAAGATCCTGAAGCACAAGCACAGTTAGAAATTTGTTTGGTAAGAATGCCTAATCAAAGTTTATCTGATGATGATGCAAGACATTTACTGGAATTTATGCGTAAAAATGATGGCGTAAAATAATTTAATAAATAAATCTTTTCAAATGAAAAATAATAATTTAAAATTGATTACAACCGTAACAATAATTGTTATGTTAGTTGTAAGTGCCTGCAAACCCAAAAATATTGGCAACGCAGTTAGTGCTGATGCAGCAGCAAAAGCATACGTCGCTCCTGGTAAATATGATGCTTTCTACAATTTTGTAAGTGGTGGCTTTAGCGGACAAATGAGTGTATATGGCTTGCCTAGCGGACGCTTATTAAGAGTTATTCCTGTATTCTCAGTAGATCCTGAAAAAGGTTGGGGTTATAGTGAAGAAACTAAACCAATGTTAAACACATCACACGGTTTTGTTCCTTGGGACGATTTACATCATACCGAATTATCTCAAACAAATGGTGAAATTGATGGTCGTTGGATTTTTGGAAATGCAAACAATACACCACGCGTTGCACGTATTGATTTGAAAACATTTCGTACTGCAGAAATTATTGAATTACCAAATAGTGCAGGTAATCACTCATCTCCGTTTATTACAGAAAACACAGAATATGTTGTAGCTGGAACTCGTTTCAGTGTACCATCTGATAATTCAAATGGTGATGTACCAATCAACACATTCAAGCAAAACTTTAAAGGTTATTTATCCTTTATAAGTGTTGGAAAAGAAGATGGAAAAATGGATATCGCTTTTCAAATTGAATGTCCAGGTGTAAGCTTTGATTTGAGCCATTCAGGAAAAGGAAAATCACATGGTTGGTTCTTTTTCTCTTGCTACAATACAGAGCAAGCAAATACTTTGTTAGAAGTAAATGCATCTCAGAAAGACAAAGACTTTATCATGGCAGTAAACTGGAAAAAAGCAGAAGAATATTTAAAAGCTGGCAAGGGCAAAAAAGTTCCGGTTAAATATGCTCACAATACATACAGCGACAAAACTCACAGTGCAACTTCAGAAATTAAAACAGAAGTTACTGTTTTAAGTGCTAAAGAATTAAAAGATATCTGCTATTTCATTCCTTGTCCAAAATCACCACATGGTTGCGATGTTGACCCAACTGGTGAATACATCGTAGGCAGCGGAAAATTAGCGGCATTAATTCCTGTGTTTAGTTTTGATAAATTACAAAAAGCAATAGCTGCAAAAGATTTCGCTGGAAATTTTGATGGCATTCCAGTTGTGAAATACGAATCTGCATTATATGGTGAAGTTAAAAAACCTGGCCTTGGACCATTGCATACAGAATTTGATGGCAATGGTAATGCATATACATCTTTCTTCGTTTCATCTGAAGTAGTTAAATGGAACATCAAAGACTTAAAAGTGGTTGATAGAGTTCCTACCTACTATTCCGTTGGTCACTTATGTGTTCCAGGTGGCGATAGCAAAAAACCTTCTCCAAAATATTTAATAGCTTATAACAAAATTACAAAAGACAGATATTTACCAACAGGTCCTGAATTATCACAAAGTGCCCAATTATACGACATAAGCGGTGATAAAATGCAATTAATTTTAGACTTTCCAACTATTGGCGAACCGCATTATGCTCAGGCAGTTCCGGCAGAAGTAATTAAAAACAATTCATTAAAAATATTTAAAATTGATGAAAATGCAAATACTTACGTTGCAAAAGGCGAAGGTGCTACTAAAGTAGTAAGAGAAGGAAATAAAGTTCATATATATATGACGGCTATCCGTTCTCACTTAACACCAGACAATATAGAAGGTATTAAAATTGGAGATGAAGTTTATTTCCATGTAACTAATCTTGAACAAGATTGGGATGTTCCTCATGGTTTTGCAATAAAAGGTGCATCTAATGGTGAATTATTAATAATGCCTGGTGAAACACAAACGTTGAAATGGATACCAACAAAAGTAGCTATCTATCCAATGTATTGCACCGATTTCTGTAGTGCGTTGCATCAGGAAATGCAAGGTTATATTAGAGTTTCACCAGCTGGCAGCAGTGTTCCAATAACATTTAGTACTGGAACCAATAAACCGGCTGCAACTCCAGAAAAAACAAACTAACATTTGATATCTGATTTTCAGGAGTGGAACAGGTAGTCAAAATCCTGTTCCATTTTTTTTTTAAAATTTAATTAAAAAACATGCAACATAACAAAATTAATATCTGGATTAGAATTGGAATTGCTGTTTGTGGCGTAGCGTTGTTTGCAGTTCTATTTGTGCCAATTTGGAGAATTGATTTGGATGCACCACAATATCCGGAAGGTCTGCGATTGCTCATCTACGCAAATAAATTAGGTGGCGACTTTGATATCATCAATGGACTTAATCATTATATTGGAATGAAAACCTTACATGCAAATGACTTTATTGAATTCACTGTATTACCTTATATCATTGGTTTCTTTGCATTACTTTTTATTATTGTAGCAGCGGTTGGTAATAAAAAATTCATGTATGTACTTTTGGGTCTGTTTGCTGCGTTTGGTATTCTAGCAATGGTTGATTTCTGGAGATGGGAATACAATTATGGTCATAACTTAGATCCAAAAGCTGCTATCATTGTTCCAGGTATGGCATATCAGCCACCATTAATCGGCTATAAACAATTACTAAATTTCGGTGCTTATTCAATTCCTGATATTGGTGGTTGGATATTTATTGCTGTTGGTATTTTATTGTTGATTTATGTAATCATTGAAATCAGATTAAATTCAAAAAATAAAAAATCTGTTTCAATGTTATCATTAATTATATTAATTGGTTCTGGCCTTTTTTTCACTTCGTGTTCCATACAACCAAAACCAGTAAAAATAGGCATCAGCCAGTGCGACTACTGTAAAATGACGATTAGTGATGCACGTTTTCCAGCGGAAATCATTACAAAAAAAGGTAAGGTATTTATGTTTGATGATGTTCATTGTGTATTAGGTTTTGTTAAAGAAGACAAGAATATAAAACAAGAAACTAAAGAAGTCTATCTGGCAGATTACAACGGAAATCATTCTTTTATCAAAGCTCCTGAAGCACATCTGGTAAAAAGTGAAGAATTAAGAAGTCCGATGGGTGGCAATATTGCAGCTTTTTCCAATGTAGATGATATGAATACAACTATGGAAAAGTTTAAAGGTGAAAGCATTAATTGGAATGAATTATTTCAATAACAAATTATATGTT
>CALLKF010000111.1 GCA_938008535.1 uncultured Saprospirales bacterium
ATTTATATTTGGTGACAGGTTTTGCATCTAGTACAAAATTGGCTTATGTAAAATCTGATAAATATGATGCTTACTTTAACTCTGGAAAATTAAAGTATATTCTATTAGAAAATGACCTTAAAAATGAATCTTACATACAAAAATATTATCCAAATTATAAGCTGACTGATACAGTTAATATTTATCAAGTTTTTAGTTTCACAGAAAATAAAAAGCTGATAAATTCAACGAAATAATTTTTATTTTTTCGCATAAATATCAGTAATTTCAGTAACTAACTGCGATTTCGATAATAATAATATTATCCACTTATTGGCATAAAATTTCCATCTGCTTTTTGTAGGTCTCAAAAAATCTATAATTAAAATTACACGTGATTCATTTGTTTTATTGAATGCTTCATGCTGAAATGTATCATCAAATACAAAGCATTTTCCAGAATTCCAATTTTTAATTTTACCATTTACATTTAACCAACAATCTTTATTGTTTTCTGGAATAATCAACCCTAAATGACAACGTAGCAAACCTTTGTAAATACCTCGATGTGGCAAAATATGCGTGTCTTTTTCCAATACAGAAAACATAACAGAAGTTACATTTGGTATTTTTTGAACAATTGAATTGGTCTTTATAAATGTTATTTCATAAATTGGATTTGTTTTGTGAAAAGCCAATAAAATCAACGATTTCCATTTGTTTTTTTCCACTATTTGTTTTTGTGATGATGAAATATCATCGAAAAATGGAATACTATTTTTGGTATAAAATGCAGTAAATTCTTTTAAAATAATTAAGTAGTTTGATTCTATAGTTTCAATCCAATCAAATTTTTCAATAGCAATAAATTCCGAATCTTTGGCGAATAAAATAGCTTCAATAATGGAAACAAACCATTTGCCAATTGATGTAATTACTTGTTTAACAATATTCATATTCTAACCAAAATATTGAATGAACTGTATTGTTTTGCATCAGTTTGCAAACATATAAAGTAGTTAAATGATTGCTGAATGGCTGACTGATTTCAATAGTACAACTGCTTTTCTTATCAAAATTTATATTAAAATAATTTTGACAATTTTTGAGTTTTATATTTTTATCATTTACTGATTGTAGTTTATTTTTTATTTCTAAAATACAATTTTCATTATCTGTAAATTTGTAATTGATAATTTCATTTTTTTCAGCTAAACTATTTTTATGTAATAATGGTGTAATGTTGTAATTGTATTTGCAACCATAATGTTTAAATGCAAAACTTGAATACACTTGCCTTGCTAAATTGTTTTCATTTCTTGAACTGAATACGCAAACCAAGTTGTTGTCGATAATATATCTTGTGTACGACTCGCATAATTCATAATACAATCCTTTTGATCTGTATTTTGGTAAAATGCCAGTAATTGGTAGTAGTAGAATTCCTTCTTCAGTAATTTGCATAGTAGAAAATCCAATTAAATTGCCATCTTTTTTTAAAAAAATTAGCTTATGATTTTCTTTATGAATGAAGTCAGCATAATATAAATAAAGACAGTCTAATTCATTTTTTTTAGAAATTAATTCAGTTAAAAATGGTGCGTTATGATAACCAATATCGTGTTCATTGAATGTTTGATAAAAAAAATCTTTGAACAATTCAATTTCATTTTTTTTGATTTCTATAAACTCTAATTTTTGTTTACTAGTTGAATGTTGAAGATTGTCGCCTTTAAAAATATATTCAGAAATTCCACCAGAAAATGAAAATGGAAACGATAAGTTTTTTAAAAAATGTTGTGAATTGATTGAAGCATCTAACTTTAATCGAATAACATCAATGTTTTGTTCGATAGCACTTGAGCGAATTTTTCCAATGATTTCATCATTCAATTCATCTAAATCACATCTTGCAATTCGAATGTTTAAGAATTCACTTTCAAATGTTGAAATGGTTAGCATCTTATTTATTTTGAATAAAAAATAAAATTTAAAGTCTTCATTACTAATTTACGCAAATTATATCTTGAATGATTGTTTGGAAAATTTTTAACTTCTACATGATGAATATTTGTAGCATTTTTCAATAAAAATTTATCGATGTTGACATTTTTTTCTAAAGATAATTTTTTCATTTTAAATTTACTTAACTT
>CALLKF010000112.1 GCA_938008535.1 uncultured Saprospirales bacterium
TTTTCGGTCAACGTATCTGTAATTACTATACGCGACGCATAACTGTTTCCTGTATTTTGGAAACGAATTGTGTAATATAAATAATCTCGATTTTGTACAGCACTGTACGGAATAGTTCCACCATGCGTTTCTATTTTGTCATTTGGATCAACTGAATTACGAACGATTTGATTTAACGAAGCATAATTATCTTGCGAAAAAGAATCGTTTTCAATTGGATAAATAACAGCTGCTAAATGCAAGGTATCGTTTGCATTTAAAGTTGGTGGAATTGCATTTAAAACAGAAACAATAATTTCACGTTGTTCCAATAAACTCAAGGAATCGATTTGCCAAAATAAAGTATCAGCATCTAAAGCATACGTTGTTGAATCCGTAAATGTTTGCAATGAATCTTTAATAAATTTCACCATTGGTAAATACATGATTTTTGTTCCAACATTTTTTGCAATAATCTTATAAGATGAATTAAAACCAGGACGCGCGCCAATCGTTGGAACTATGCTAATTTGCAAATCTTGAATGTTCGGTTTTGGTGTTAAACGGAAAAAGATAGAATCAATTTGTTTAGTTCCATTAAATATTGTTGTCTTATTGATTGGATTAACAGTGTAATATTTCAATCGCTGATTATAATCTATCAACTTAGAAACAAACGTGCCTTTTCCAACAATTTTAGTAAAAGTTCCATCGTAATTTGGTGTGTAATCTACACTGGTATTTCCATTGCTTACTTCAATCAAACCATCAGCAAATAAAGTATCGTCTGCATCTTTAGTGCCATTGAAGTTTCTATCAACATAAGATGAATAATAAAGTTGATTGCCAGTTAAGCTTATTTTTACAAACTGAATATTAAGCATGGTATCTGCAACAGATGTATCATTTACAAGACTTATACATAATATGGAAGTGTCATCAAATTCAGTGTTTAATATGACATCATAAATATTTTGATGAGGTTTTGCAATGCTTTCAGACCACAATACATTTAAATCATTATTGCCTTTAGAAACTTGATATCCATTGGTAGAATTTGCAAAATTAAAATAGGGTGAATTTACACTATAAACATCGTCACCTGCTTTTGTAAATGATTTGTTGTATAAGTATGGCATGATAGAAAATGGAAAATTGTAATTATTACTACTTATAGATGTTTGTTCAATAGTATCACCATCCAAATTAAATTTCATTTTTTCAATATAACTTAGATTGTTCGCAGTTTTTGAAGCTTCAGATATATAGTTGTCTTTCCATCTTAAAATTGAAAAATTCATACCATAACTACATGCTTCTGCTGTAGTTATACTGTCTAATAATACTTTTTCAAATTCTTTATCACCGTTTGTAGTATATCGTTCTAGTTTTAATTGATTGACTAAATCATAACCTTCTTTTACTTGATGTATGATGTTAATAGAATGGTTGTTGTCATCTAAAACATCTATTGTTGTTGGAAATAGTTCAAGCATTTGATATGAATAACCAAGGTCAAACGTATGTATATAGTTATCTGTTAATTGCTTGTTCCACAGCATGTTCAAGTTTGAATTAATTTTGGTTAAGTAGGTTTTTGTATTATATCCTTTTGTAAAAGAATACCACCACCACCACCAACAATTCTGATCGTCAAATTCGTAAATACTTCTTTTGCTAAGAATTAAAAAATTTCCATCTTTTGTATCTACAATTTTTGAGAGACGCAACAAGCTATCCGTATTTAAAAAGTTCTTAATTGTTAAAATATTTCCGTTGCTATCTAATTTTACAACGGTATTGTTGATACCTAAGTCAATTAATAATAATATATGCTTATCTGTTGTTTCTATAAAATCTTTTACAGCACCACCATTGGTTAATGGATATTTTTTTGTCCATTTTCTTTGTCCATTGATAGTGTATTTGTCAATCTTTAAACTGTCATATCTTACTTGGTTATATGCAAATGACGTTGAATCTCCTATAAATTGCTGTATCAACAGTATATTATCGTTGCTGATTCGTTTTGCAACAATTTGATTGCTGAACTGTCCATAATAATTATAAGTATTTACGCTATCAACCGATTTTTCCCAAACAATTACTTGTGCATTTGCTTTTATGGAAAGCATGCAAAAAATGATACTGGTGATAAGTCTAAAATTTTTCATTTCTATTGATTTAATATTCAAATGTAAACAGCAATTAATTATTATTCTGTTACAAATTTTTGCCAATGTTTCATTATTCAGGTAGAAAAATTGTGAACTATACAACATTTAAATAACTGAATTTTATCATTTTTATTTATTATTTTCAATAATTAAAATGAAATAAAATAGTTGATTTGTCATAAAATTCAAGATTTTATGCTTTTTTTGATAAGCGATTTTTTTTTAGATTTATTCAAAAAAACAGTTGAATTTGTGAAAATGGCTCAATTTTCAGCACTTTAAATTATTATTATCACCAAAAGGAATGGAACTTCTATTTGAGTTCTACAGTTTATATAGTACAACAAAAAATAAAATGTAAAATGAGTATTTTAAGAATTTTAGCTTCAATTTTCGTTCCACCATTAGCTGTGGTTGATAAAGGAATCGGAAATTTTTTAATCGTATTAATCTGCTGGTTTTTCGGTCATATTCCAGGAACTATTGCAGCATTAGTGATTTTATTAAATCATAAAGGCGATCATCAAAAATACGCTTCTGCGTAAAAATAATTTTAAAGGATTTTTTATTTAGCAAACCATCTTGCCAAAAGCAAGATGGTTTTTTATTGTCTTATAAATTTTCCTTAAACTATTTTGTTTAATGTTTGTTTAGTATATTTAGACAAAAATTAACGTTACTGTTTTTTATAAAATACTCAAAAAATGACTAAAAGATTGCCATTATTTCACAAATACTCGATTAAAGATATAGAACATTTGAGTGGTATAAAAGCGCATACCATTCGAATTTGGGAACAACGATATGGAATTCTAATTCCTGAACGCACAGATACGAATATTCGTTATTATTCAGATAAAGAATTACGCTATATTCTCAATATTTCATTTTTAAATCAACAAGGTTTAAAAATCTCTAAAATCGCAAAATTAAGTGAAGCCGAAATTCAAAGAGAAGTTATTTCATTATCTACCAATAAAACAGATTATGAAAGTCAAATTAATGCATTAGTAATTGCTATGATTGATTTAGATGAGTTTGCATTTGAAACAATTTTCACCAACAACATTCAGCGTTTTGGATTTGAAAATTGTGTTATTCAAGTATTATATCCATTTTTAGAAAAGATTGGAATGCTTTGGATTACTGGTAGTATCAGGCCTACACACGAACATTTCATTAGTAATTTAATTCGACAAAAATTAATCGTAAACATTGATGCGCACAAAAAAAATCTGAAACCAAGTGCTAAAAAGTTTTTGTTATTTACACCTGAAAATGAATTGCATGAGATATCCTTATTATTTCAATATTACATCTTAAAATCCAGAAACCATGACGTTGTGTATATTGGATTAAATATTCCGTTGCATGATATCATTTCCGTTTTTCATCATGAACAACCAGCTTATTTGGTAAGTTCATTTAGTACTAGTCCAACTAAAGATGCTTTAAAAAAATACATTCATACACTTTCTTCGAACTTTGAAAAAACATCTATTGTTTTATCTGGCTATCAAATTTCAAAGTATGTTGGAGCATTACCAAGTAATGTGGTTAAGTTTCAAACATTACAAGAATTCATAAATTTTGTTGATTCACTATAATTTAACATTTAAAACTTGTTTTATCAATTATTTTGTTTAACTTTGAGAATAAATAATTAAACAAAAAAATCATGAGCACTATAAACTTTAAATCAGAAATTTCTTCGGCAACCACCGTTCTTAAACCACACGCTATTCGTTTAACACGTGATTTATTTGACGCAGAAGACTTAATTCAAGAAACTATTGCACGCGCATTGGTAAACGAAGATAAATTTCAAGATGGTACAAACATTAAGGCATGGTTGTTTACGATAATGAAAAATATTTTCATTAACGATTATCGCAAAAAATTAAAAAGAAATACAATTAACGATTCTACGGAAGGTTCTTATTTAATTACCAATGGTGCTATTACCTTTAATGATGGTGAAAGAGCATTTGTGCGAAATGATATCAATGCAGCATTGCTTAAGATTTCTGCTGAACTACGTGTTCCATTTATGATGCATTTTAAAGGTTATAAATATGACGAAATTTCAGAACAACTAAATTTACCATTGGGTACTGTTAAAAGCAGAATATTTTTCGCTAGAAAAGAATTATCTCAACTATTACACGTATACAATCATTAATTTCATAGTTATTAATTATTAGATTTAGCTCTTCCATTTTTGGAAGCGTTTTTTTT
>CALLKF010000113.1 GCA_938008535.1 uncultured Saprospirales bacterium
TTGTATAAAAAAGCGCGTATGATTATTGACCATGCAGGCGGCAGACCGGCGCAGTATGGTACTATAAAAGGTATTGCAAAAGACAGCGTGAGTGGTTTGGTGATTGAGGATGTGTTAGTAGAAATTTTAGAGAATGAACTTGCGATGACGACAAATGCATTAGGTGAATATTCGCTGAATACTGCGGCTGGTACTTATTCAATCCGTGCGTCTGCAGATGGTTATACTGAAACAGAATTGACTGGCTTGGTTGTTGTGAAAGGTGAGGACTTAACGGTTGATATTTTACTGGAACCAATGGTTTAAATTTTCTCTTGTTTACTTCATTCATATTTGGACCTCGCGAAAGCGAGGTTTTTTTTTGTCTGAACTGTGATTTGTTTGATGTAAGTGATTACAAGTCTTCAAAAGCAGGCAAAGAGAAAATTTGAGTGGATGTTTCATTTTCTATTTTGAAATAATAGATTTGATTTCCGTTGGTTATTATTAAAAATGGAACGTTTAGTTTTAGGTTATAGGTTGCGATTTGGCGCAGTGTTTTTTCGTTGAGTTCTACGTTTTCTTCTTTGCATTCAATTAAAATTTTTGGTTGCAATTGCTGATTGAATACTACAATATCGTAACGTTTACTAAGTTCGTTTACGGTAATTGTTTTTTCTACAGAAATATATTTTTGAGGAAAATGATATTCATGGATGAGTAGTTGTAATGTGAATTGCCGAACTTTTTCTTCTGGTGTGAGTAGTATCCACTTTCTTCTAATCAAACAAAAAATATGTTTTTTGTTGTTGATTATTTTTATGGATGGAAGTAATTTTTTGCTCACAGATTACACTGATTTTCACAGAAATGTTCTATTTACTCAAACTTTTCACACTTCTGAATATTCGATTCCAACGGATAGATTCAAAGAAGGAATGGAAATTATCTTTCGACAACCACACAAATAACGGCTTTCCAACGATATGGCTTTCCGGCACAAAACCCCAATATCTTGAATCGGCAGAATTGTGACGATTGTCACCCATCATCCAATAGTAATCTTGCTGAATGGTATAGGTTTTTGTTGGCTTTCCATCAATGATGTATTGACCATTTTCCATCGTAAAGGTATGTCGTTCGTGTGTAGTAATGATGTTGTAGTAGAAAATAATGTTATCTGGTGTAAGCGTAATAATTTCTCCTTTTTTGGGAATGTTGATTGGTCCGTAATTGTCCAGGTCCCATTTTAATTTGATGCTACCACCGTTTTCCATATCCATGGTGTCGTTTGGAAATAAAGCAGAATTTGCAGGATTTGCTTGTGCATAAATTTCATTTAATGGATTGTAATTGGTAACAGAATCTACGTTTGGTGATTTTTTAATTGCCTCTAATTGGCTATCGTTTAATAATACTTTATAGTGATTGGTTGAATACAACAGTTCATTAAATTTTGAAATACATACATCAACAGGCATAATTGGACTACCCATTCCATCCATAAAGCTCCATTCTTTAAAATCTTTGTACCAATCAATTTTTAACTGATCTAGAGCATCAATTGAAAAAGGTTTGTTTACATACACGTTATAAGCAAATTGCATGTTGCTGAAATGCGCGTGTTTTACACCATTAACATACCATTCTTTATTTTTAATTTCAAGATTATCACCTGGAATACCAACGCAACGTTTTACATAATTCTCGCGCTTATCAATTGGTCGTTCAGGAAAGCCATACGCATCACCTGGATAGTTAAATACAACTATATCGTCTCTTTCTATTTTTTCAAAACCTGGTAATCGGTGATATGCTAACTGAATTATTTTGGAGTAAGCATTGTTTTTGTTTTCTGAAATTGAATGATGGAAAAAAGGAATAGCAATTGGCGTTATTGGTGTTCGAGCGCCATAATTTAATTTGCTTACAAATAAAAAATCGCCTTCTAATAATGAACCTTCTAGTGAAGTTGTAGGAATTTTATATGCTTCAATCACAAAGGTTCTGATGATAGTTGCTGCAACAACTGCAAACAAAATAGCATCAGACCATTCACGTACCATCGATTTTTTTACTTTTTTCTCTTTATCTAAAGTATGGCTTGGACCTTCATATTTTGTACTGGCATCCGCAAATCCTAAAAACGGAAAATAAATAAAACCAAAGAATGTAGCTACAAAATGATGTAAAAAAGAGCGTTTGCCAAATGAATTACAGAAGTCGGTTGCCCAAGTTAAGCCAAATAAGAAGTTAACATACGGTACCAAACCCCAAAAAGCTTGCTTTTTGGGTCGTCCGATTATTTCCATTAAGGTAAAATCTTGTACTAAAGGAATAAATACATGAGTTGGATTTTTTCCTGCTTTTTTATACATACCAAAAGCGAAGAAATGTAGGATATAATAGAGTAGATATACGTAGATTAATGTTAGCATAAGTGAATATTGAATTATAGATAATGAATAGGTGTGTTTTAGCTTTGTAATATTACAAAATGGTTGTTAAGATTTGTTATTTGTTAAAACCAAGAACATCTTCCATAGAGTAGGCGCCTTTTTTGTTTAAAAGCCAATCAGCAGCTAAAAGAGCGCCACCTGCAAACCCTTTACGGTTGTGTGCTGTATGAATTAAATCAATTTTGTCTATATCTGATTCATAGGTAACAATATGCGTTCCTGGTACATTTTCTTCTCTTTTTGATAGGATAGAAAGTGTTTCTGTGTTTTTGGTTTCGTTGTTAATCCAATCTTTTTTACGTTCAATGCGTTTTAGTATATCTAATGCCGCATGCAAACCAGTGCCACTTGGTGCATCTTTCTTTTCTGCATGATGAATTTCTTCGAGCAAAATATTGTATTCTTCATGGTTATTCATGATTTGCGCTAAATATCGATTTACTTCAAAAAAGATATTGACACCGATACTAAAATTTGGCGCAAAGAGAAATGCTTTGTTGTTATCGATTGCATATTGTTTTATTTCTGTCAGTTTTTCAGTCCAACCAGTGCTACCAACCACAACAGGAATATCAGCGTCGAAGCACCATTTGATATTCTCTACAGCCGTATGTGGTGAAGTAAACTCAATGGCCACATCAACTTGTTGCAAATCTTCTTTAGTGATGGAGTTTCTATTTTCAACATCAATTATTAAAGAAATATCATAGTGCTTTTTGCCTAATTTTTCATTCTTTTCTTTTGCTATTTCGTGAATAGCTTTTCCCATTTTTCCGTAACCAATTAGTGCAATTTTCATATTTTAGTCGAAGGTGATAAGTAGTAAGTAATAAGATTTTCAGATTTATTTGATATTCAAATTTAAGGCAATTCCAGCATAATACATTTCATTCAAATTATTAATTTTCGGTTTTACTTTTATTGAAAGGTTGTCGCTAATATCAAATGAGTGTAAATGAGCGTCCACAACAGCATCTACAATAGAGAGACCCCAAACAAAAATGGTTCCGAATGCTGCCAGTTGCACATTTTTGCGATAGGTATCACGAAAAGAAGCCAATTCTTCTGCATCATAATCTGAATATGGTTCAGGATTTGGCACATCATTATAACTATTCCGAATATAACCGTTGAATTTTCTCAACTTTTGCCCATTATCAATCACAAAATATAAAACGGCACCCATTGCTGCATAGACAATCGGTAGTTTCCAGTATTTTTTCATATAAATTTGTCCCAAACCTGGACAAACCGCAGCGCGCCAAGCAGCAGTTTTTGGAGAATAGTGAGTAGTATCAATTTTCTTCTGTTTTTTTATTTTTTTAGAAGTTAATGTAGTTAAACCAACAGTAGTATCCGTTTTTATGGTGTCAATTAGTGCTTCATTTTTAGAAGGAAAGAATTTACGTTTTGGAGTCGTTACTGTATCTGATTTATATATTGGATCATTAATAGGTGATGGTTTAACCACAGTTGTCGAGTTAGATGGAACAGATTTAGTTACTGGAACTGTTTCTTTTGCTTTCGCTTTTGGTGATAACTTGTTGTTTTTAAGCTGATTAAAAATAGAATCTTGAAAAGCCATCCTTTTCAAGATGTCAGCAGAGTCAATTATAGAAGTTTGTGCTTTAATGGAGGCAAACGAACCAATTAGAAGAATAAATAAAATAGATTTACAAATCGAGTGACGAAAATCGTACATCGTACATCGTACATACTGAATTATAAATTGTAAAATGTGCATTAACTTAATCTTTCTCCATAATATCCAACAATCTATTTAAATCTGAAACAGAATAAAAAGGAATAACGATTTCACCTTTATCAGCAGTTGTCTTTTTAATTTTTACTTTAGTTTCTAATAAATCCATTAATTTTTGTTGTACATTTTTATAAGCAACAGGTAAAGGTGTCTCTTTCTTATCAGGTTTCGAATTGCCTTGTGTACTTTTTGCAGACAGTAATCGTACTAATTCTTCAGTTTTTCGTACGTTTAACTCTTTGGTATTTATTTCTTTAAGTACATAAAGTTGTTTTTCTACTTCAGGAATAGAAATGATAGCACGTGCATGACCCATAGAAATAAATTTATCGCGTAAAGCTTTTTGTATTTCTGGTGGCAATTTCAATAAACGTAAATAATTGGTTACTGTTGAACGGTCTTTGCTTAAACGTTCGCCTAAATTTTCGTGTGTTAAATCACATTCGTCAATCAAGCGTTGGTAGGTGAGTGCTATTTCGATAGCGTTTAAATCTTCGCGCTGAATATTCTCAATTAGTGCCATTTCCACCACTTCCTGGTCGTTGGCTGTGCGCACATAAGCAGGAATTTCTGTTAAACCAGCCATTTTTGAAGCACGCAACCTACGTTCACCAGAAATTAACTGGTAGCGTTTGTCTGATATTTTTCGAACCGTAATTGGCTGAATGACACCATGTACTTTTATAGAGCCAGACAATTCTTCCAATGCTTCTTTGTTAAAGTCGGCACGAGGTTGAAATGGATTTACTTCGATTTGAACTAGTGGAATCTTCGGAACGGTATTTATAATCGAATCTTCATCTGTTGCACTTATTTTCAAAACTTCTGTTTCGTCATCAATATCTGATAACAAGGCACGAATTCCTTTTCCTAACGCGTCTTTTTTCTTTAGTAATGCCATTTTATTTTTAGTTTGAAATCTTCAATGGTTTTAAAACCTTGAAGATTTTATGTAGTTTAATTCAATTTCTCGTCAATCGGTTCTTCAATGAATTTTTCTTCCATTGGAATATTAGTCATACCATTATTTTGCATGATTTCTCTAGCCAAATTCAAATAATTGATAGCTCCTTTGCTGTCTGCATCATACATAATAATTGGCTGACGCAAACTTTGTGCTTCACCTAAACGTGTATTTCTATGAATAATAGTATTAAAAACGCTTTGCTCGAACCTTCTTTTTACTTCAGAAACCACTTGATTGGATAAATTCAGACGTTGATCGTACATTGTCAATAAAATTCCTTCAATTTCTAGTTCTTTGTTGAGTCTGTTTTGAACGATTTTAATGGTGTTTAAGAGCTTACCTAAACCTTCTAATGCAAAATACTCGCATTGAACTGGCACTAAAACCGAATCAGCAGCTGTTAAAGCGTTTACGGTTATTAAACCTAAAGACGGTGAACAATCGATGATGATAAAATCATACTGTTTCTTTAACTCGTTCAAAATTTCTTTAAGAATTTTTTCACGATTTGGATGATTAATTAACTCAATTTCAGCACCAACCAAGTCCAAATGAGCTGGTAATAAGAATAAGTTTGGTGTATCTGTATCCAAAATAATGTCTTTTGCTTTTGCATTATCAATCAAACATTCATACAAACTTACTTTTATATTTCTTGGGTCGAAGCCACAACCACTGGTGCTGTTTGCCTGTGGATCTGCATCAATCAACAATGTTTTTTGTTCTAAAATAGCTAAGCTTGCTGCAAGATTTATAGCTGTTGTTGTTTTTCCAACACCACCTTTTTGATTTGCTATACTGATTATTTTTCCCATGTTTTTGTTTAAGTTAAGTGTAATAAGTTGTTTGTTATAAGTTTGTTATATTAATATTGAAATGGAATTTAAATAACTTATAACTCTAATTTTTCTCCAATTTTTAATAAAATCAATTCTTTTCCAGCCGCTAAAAATTTTGCTTTTGCTTCTTCATGATTTATTTTGATTGGATCAAATGTGTCATAATGAACGCCAATTATTTTAGAACATTTTATAAAATCTGCTGCAATGATAGCATCATTAATGTCCATTGTAAAGATATCGCCAATTGGAAGAACTGCAAATTTAAGATTTGCCCAACGTGGAATTAACTGCATATCCATCGTTAAAGCTGTATCACCACTATAATAAAAGTCGCCTTCGGTTGTATTTAGCACAAAACCCATAGGATTAGCACCATAAGTGCCATCAGGTAAGCAAGATGAATGTATTGCAGCCACAAATTTGATGGTGCCAAAATCTAAATTCCATTTTCCACCAGTATTTCCTGGTCTTAAATTCGTAATTCCTTGTTTTTGAAGCCATTCGTAAATTTCATAAGCACAAATTACAGCTGCATTCGTACGTTTCGCAATGGCGACAGCATCGCTGATATGATCAAAATGGCCATGTGAAATTGCGATATAATCACACTCGATGGTATTTATATCAATCTCTTTTGCTAATTCATTTGGAGTAATAAACGGATCAAACAATATTTTTTTACCATTTGTTTCTACTAAAAAGCAAGAATGACCGAAATAGGTTAGTTTCATTTTATTAAAATTATAAGTTATTGGTTGTAAGTTTTTTGTATTAAAAATTGAAATTAATTGTTGTACTGAAAATATTCACAAATAACTTCATTACGAATTACTTCAACGCAATGTTCCACGAATCAAAAATAGAGTTTTTTAGTCATCCTTTTTTACCAAGTTATCCATGAATTACACACATTTCTTGTGGATAAAAGCTAAATTATTGTGCATGAACGGTTTGATGATTTAATAAAAATAAATGCTTGAAATTTTTCACAGTTCAAAAGCCAAAACCTAATTTGATTTGTTTAAATTTGATGAAGAAATGCTCATCATCAATATAAAATACTTAGTCAATGTTCGCGAAGAATCAAGATTGCTTCGTGGTTCTGAGTTAGCAAATTTACCAATTTTAAAAAATGCATGGTTACTCATAAATAATTCAAAAATAATGAATTATGGTTTAATGAGTGAACTAAAACAAGAAGATACTAACGATGAAGTGTATGACGCAAAAAATGCAACCGTTTTACCAAGTTGGTGCGATAGTCACACACATTTGGTATTTGCCGAAACACGTGAAAATGAGTTCATTGATAAAATAAATGGTTTGACTTATGCTGAAATTGCTGCAAAAGGTGGAGGCATTTTGAATTCAGCTCGGAAATTGAATGAAACATCAGAAGAAATTTTATTAGAAAGAGCACAAATCAGACTAAATGAGCTGATTCAGTTAGGAACTGGTGCAATTGAAATAAAAAGTGGATATGGTTTATCGCTTGAAGGTGAACTGAAAATGTTACGTGTAATTCAACGATTAAAACAGCAAAACCAAATTCCAATAAAAGCTACATTTTTAGGTGCTCATGCTTTTCCAGCAATGTACAAAGAAAATAAAATTGGATATATAAATTTGATTATCAATGAAATGATACCAAATATTGCAAGTGAAAATTTAGCCGACTTTATTGATGAGATCGGAAGAGC
>CALLKF010000114.1 GCA_938008535.1 uncultured Saprospirales bacterium
TTTTTTGGTACGGAGTCCAAAAATCTGGATCGTGCCATACAATTGATTTATCGTGAATTGCGCCAACTTCGCGAAAAACCACTCACAACCCTCCAGCTGCGAAACCTAAAAGAGCAACTGATGGGACAGTTGGCGATGTCGGAAGAAGGAAATCAGAGTTTTATGCTGATGATGGCCAAGAGTATTTTGGACACAGGAAGAATAGATTCGTTGAAAGAAATATTTGCTGAAATCAATGCCGTGACGGCCTCTCAACTGCAAGATATTGCCCAAGAGATGTTTGATGAAAGCCAATGGAGTACCCTCTCTTTTGTTCCAGAAGATGAAGAAAAATAATAGCATTTAAGACGTTTTTATATCGAATAAAACAGATAGTTTTTG
The DNA here is from genome assembly GCA_938008535.1 of uncultured Saprospirales bacterium. Classification (GTDB taxonomy): domain Bacteria; phylum Bacteroidota; class Bacteroidia; order Chitinophagales; family JADIYW01; genus JADJSS01. The sequence continues at coordinate 382 of CALLKF010000114.1, forward strand.
GATAAAAACGGGTTAAACTTGACAAAAACGGCTATAACATATATTTTTAGCCGTTTTTCCGTTTATATTTGTTGAAACAATACGGAATCAATGGATTTTCTTCCCCCCGTCATAGAAGCCTACGCGCTGGCGCATACCTCAGCAGAAAGCCCGCTATTGACGCAACTGAACCGCGAGACGCACGCTAAAATACTCCAATCACGGATGCTTTCGGGACAAATGCAAGGGCGGCTTTTAGCACTGTTTTCGACCATGATGCGTCCCCGTAGAATTCTCGAAATAGGTACTTATACAGGCTACTCCGCGCTTTGTTTGGCAGAAGGTTTAACGGAAGAAGGCGTACTGATTACTATTGATGTAAATGAAGAATTGGAAGAAGTCGTAAAAACGCATGTAGAAAAAGCTGGTTTGCAACATAAAATTATTCAGATAATTGGCGATGCAACTTCGGAAATAAACAACTTAAATGAAACGTTTGATATCGTGTTTATTGATGCTGACAAACAAAACTATAGTTTGTATTATGATTTGGTAATTGATAAAGTACGAACTGGTGGTTTTATTTTGGCTGACAATGTACTTTGGAGTGGCAAGATTATTGATGAAAAAAAAGATAAAGACACGCAAAAATTAGCAGAATTTAACGATAAGGTTCAACAAGATAATCGCGTAGATAACGTTATAGTTTCGATGCGTGATGGAATTATGATGATGCGTAAAAAATAAAAGAACTAAACTTTTTTAAAGTTTAAAAACTTTAGAAAAGTTAAACAAAATAAAAAAATGAAAAAAATTATATTTCTTACAACTTACTACTTCTTACTTACTACTTTTTCGCATGCGCAAGATGTTGCCGTTGTGAAAGCATATATCGAAAAATATAAAACTATTGCTATTGCAGAAATGAACCGAGTTGGAATTCCTGCAAGTATTACGTTGGCGCAAGGTTTGCACGAAAGTGGAAATGGAAATAGTTTTTTGGCAAAAAATACCAACAACCATTTTGGTATAAAATGCCATGAAACCTGGACTGGAAAAACGTTTTCATACACAGATGATGCACCTGATGAATGCTTTCGTGTATATGATAAAGTAGAAGATTCTTACGTCGATCATTCTGATTTTTTGCGGAACAGACCACGCTATGCTTTTTTGTTTTTGTATGAGAAAAATGACTACAAAAAATGGGCCTATGGTTTAAAAAAAGCTGGTTATGCAACGAATCCAAAATATCCTGAAATACTCATAAAGATTATTGAAGAAAATCAACTGTTTAATTTTGACAATGGTAACGAAGAATTAGCTACGGATAAAAAAGAAGATGTTATAATAGATTTTGAAACTAAAGAAAATCCGTTAGTTATTCCAGATATTTCCGTTCCAAAACAACCAACGCAAGAACAACAAGAAGAAGTAGAAGCAATTGACAAAAACATTAAAAAACCAATGCTTTCTAAACCAATAAAAAAAACTATCTTATCTGTAAATAAATGCGATGCTGTAAAAATAGCAAAAGGTGAAACCATTGAACAATTAGCAAATTATTTTAAATTAGAAACTGAAGAATTACTAGCATTTAATGATGTTGCTGATGATTCAAAATTTAAAGTTGGTCAATATTTATTTGTCGAAAAAAAAAAGAAATCGAATAAAGAAAAAACCTACACCTTTAAATCAACTGATAACATTTGGTTGGTATCGCAAAACAAAGGTGTTCAGTTAGGTGCTTTATTAAAAAGAAATAAATTAGAAGATGGTGAAGAACCAGTTGCAAAAACCGTAATTTATTTAAAAGGAAAAGCAAAAGAAAAACCAGCATTGCGACCAATTAAATCGATACAGATTGATGTGCCATTAAAACCACAAGTAGCGCCAGTCTGTATTGGTGTTTCTTCAAAATCTAATGAAATTGTTCGTGCAAATGATACTATCTATCCACCAATAAAAGAAGTAATAAAAAATATCATTGACAGCAATAAAGTTTTGGGTTTTGAAAATGACACCAAATTACTGGAAAATAATTATTCGGTGCAAACGCCAATAAATACTGACAAAGACACGATTGTAAAAACTCCAACACCACCAATACAAACCATATCAAATCCAGATTTAGGACGTTCGGTTTCTGTTTATGAAAGAGGTTTAGAAACACCAACTGTTTATCCAACAACTATTGATTATAGCAAATTGCCAAAAAGCAACAATGGCTTACACACTGTAATTAAAGGCGACACGATGTATAATATTTGTAAGCGTTATAATATTTCTATTGCACAAATTATGGAATGGAATAATTTATCAGAACAAAGCATTAAATTAGGACAAGTTTTAAAAATTCAACAATAAAAAATTAAAAAATTAACCACTGAAGAAACTGAAAAAGCTGAAAGTTTTATTGATGCAACAATAAGTAAACTTAGCTTTCTTATTTCATAAGAAATTGTATCTTTCTTTTTTCTAAAGATTCTTTGTGTCTTAAGTGGTTAAAAAAAAATAATTAAGTTTACATATGCAAACCGTAAAAATCCACAACAAACTTTTTCATCAATACATTTCAGCAACAGAAATACAACAACGCATTGTAGAAATCAGTAAAGAACTTACTAAAAAATTTGCAGACAAAAATCCAGTATTTATTGTAGTATTGCGTGGTTCGTTTATGTTTGCTGCCGATATTTTGCGCCAGTTCAACGATGAATGTGAAATTGAATTTGTGAAATTATCTTCGTACGATGGTATGCAATCTACTGGAAAAATAAAAATTGATTTGGCACCAAACGCATCTAAAATAAATAACAGAGATGTAATTATAATTGAAGATATTGTTGACTCAGGATTAACGATGCATTTTTTTATGCATTATTTACAAGAGTTTCAGCCAAAATCTGTTTCATTGGTTTCATTTTTATACAAACCAGAAAACATGAAAAAAGATGTTCAGATAGACCATATTGGTTTCACGATTCCTGATTTGTTCGTTATAGGTTATGGTTTAGATTACGACGGCAACGGCCGAAACTTGGCTGCTGTATATCAGTTGGCGTAATCACACATCACTTATTTTTCTTGATGTTATAATTCATCTGTTTCGTGCTTTTCTGAATCATTTTTCTATCTTCTGTTGATTTTGTTTCAATGTCTTTCACATCATTTTTATACTTTGTAATTGCATCTTTTTGTTTTTGTACTTTACCTGTTTTAGATCTATAACTATTAGTAATAACTACTTCTTCAGCTTTGGAAGCAAAAGCAAAACCAGCAGCATAATTGCCTTTGTCAATTTCCTGCATCGCTTTGTCCATCATTTCGGTTGTGTTATACACAATCACCATTTCATCTACCAAACTATCAATGTTTTGGTTGTAAATAATGGTGTCGCGTGTAACAGCTAAATTAGTAGAAGTAAATAATTGATCCGTTTTGTCTAATTGTGCATCAGTAAAATACACTTGTGTTTGTAGCGTAATTTTATCAGCAATTGGTTTAATTAATTTAAAATGCACCAACACTTCTTTTGCTTCTTTTGAATAAATATCGTTTAGTAAAACCGTAATGGTATGGTTCGTATCTGTGTGATTGTAACCATACACTTTTTCCACTTTCATATTATCAGGATATTTTATTTCCAATGTTGTTTGTTGAGCCACAACTGATAATAAACCGTCTAATTCTTTGGCAAAAATCGCTGGTATTTTGGTGGCTGTGTCAATAAAATAATAATTGCCATTTCCATTTTCAGCAATCGACGTCATCAAATCTTCATTAAAATCAGCACCAACACCAAACGTAGAAACACCAATTCCTGTTTTTTTGAACATGCTTTTTACACTTTCATTTATCGTTGCAGGCAACACCGTTCCAACATTTGCCAAACCATCGGAAACCAGCAAAACTCTGTTAACATAACCATCTTTTTTTGTCGTCAACACTTCGTCAAAACCTTTCATCATTCCACCAAATAAATTCGTAGAACCGCGAACTGTAATTTCATTTACTTTTTGTTTCAACGCATCTTTATTTTTTACCAAAGCAGAAGCGCTGATTACATTTACTCTGTCATCATATTCTACAATCGATAAATAATCGGTTGCGCTTAATTGGTCAATAACAAAATTCATCGCTTTTTTGGCATTTTCTATTTTTGCACCTGACATCGAGCCGCTTCTATCTAACACCAACGAAATATTTAACGGCGCACGTTTTTTTTCTGTTTTCAATTCGTTTCCTAAAAGCGAAACATATAAATAAATATCAGAATCTGATTTTTGTTCTAAGTGGTAAGAGTTGTTCAATTTAGTGGTTAATTGAATGGCTTTATTATTTTGTGCAAACAATAGGCAACCAGAAACCATTAAAATGAAAGTTGAAATCGATCGTATCATAGTATAATTTTAGTAAGATAAATATCATTTAATTTTAATTACAAAAGATTGAAGATGTGTTAATTAAGTATTTTTGGATGTTAATAACCGTTAATGAAAAACAGCAAAATAGATGATGAAGCATATTAAAATTACATTATTTCACACTCAAAAATTAAAAAACTATTGATAATCAATCAACTAAGAATATGAATATTCAAAAATTCTGCTAAATAAATTTCCACAATTGCGAATAAATACCTACTTTTGCATTCCTTTTTAAATCCACAAACTGATAGCATGTCTGATTTATTGAAAGAATATAAAATTCCGCATGCAGGTTTGAAAAAGGAAATTCATGAGTTCGCTTTTGAATTGGATGAAAAGTTCTTTGCTCATTTCGAGAATTCTATCATTAATAAATGCGACATTCAGGCAAGCATCACGTTTGATAAACGCCAGGAACCATATATTATTGATGTAGATTTAGATGGCACCATTTTCAGCGATTGCGATAAATGCACGGCAACGATTCCTGTAATTATTCATTCTTCATTTACGATTTATGTGAAATACGTATTCGACGAAGCAATGAAAGATATGGAAGATATTGAAATTATCCATATTGCCAAAGATGACCAAGATATTGATATTACGCAGTTTTTATATGATTATGCGCATTTATCAATTCCAATTCATAAAATCTGTGATAATCCTGGAAAAACAGAATATTGTGATTTAGAAATTATAGAATTATTAGAGCAAAAAACAATAGAAGAAGAAAATAATACTGAAACCGATCCACGTTGGGCTGGTTTAGATAAATTGAAAGACAAATTAAATTAGAATAAAATGGCACATCCAAAGAGAAGAACGTCTAATCAACGTAGAGACAAAAGACGTACGCATTACAAAATGACAGCTGCAAACGTGACAACTTGCAAAGTAACTGGCGAAAGTCACTTATCGCACAGAGCATACGTTTCTGGAAACGATTTGTATTACAACGGAAAAGTATTAATCGAAGGTTACGTAAAATAATTTAAGACCAATAGACACAAGATTATAAGACGTAAGACTTGTCTTGAAATCTTATATCCAAAAATCTAAAAATCTAAAAATGGCTTCAACATCAGATATTCGCAATGGCATGTGTATTGTTTTCAATAACGATATTTATAAAATTGTAGAATTTTTACACGTAAAACCAGGCAAAGGTCCTGCTTTCGTTCGTACAAAATTAAAAAGTGTAACCAACGGAAAAGTAGTTGATAATACATTTCCATCAGGAATGAAAATCGACGAAGTTCGTATCGAACATCGTGAATACCAATTCTTATACAAAGAAGGTGAGCATTTTCATTTCATGAATAATGAAACGTATGAGCAAATTGCCATTGATGGTAAAATTATCAACGCACCCGATTTTTTAACTGAAGGAATGACTGTAAAAATTGCTGTACGTGCTGAAGATGAATTACCACTAACATGCGATTTGCCAGCAACAGTAACTGTTGAAGTTACATACGCAGAACCAGGTATCAAAGGCGATACTGCAACCAACACTTTGCGTCCTTGTACAACATCATCAGGAGCAAAAGTGATGATTCCATTATTTGTAAATATTGGCGATAAAATAAAAGTAAACACCGAAACTGGTGATTACATGGAAAGGGTAAAATAAAATCAATATATATTTATTCTCAATAATGCTTCATTATTAGATGAAGCATTTTTATTTTCTGCTTACTCTTTTTCAAATAAGTACATTTTATTCACTTTTTATATTTTATTTGAGTTCATGAATGCTTTGCATTTCAAATTTTCAAATTATTAGCTATATTTGGTTCATGGACATTTCTCAAATAAAAAAACTCATCCAGTTATTGAACGACAATAATTTAGGTGAATTAAAAGTACAGGAAGGCGATTTCAAAATTACAATTCGTCACAGAGATTATGCAAAGACAAGTGGTGTTACTTCTGTCGTAAACGCGCCTGCAGCACCGACAATTGCTGCGCCTGTGGCTAATACGGAAACAAAAAAAGAAGATGTTGCTGCAGGAAATTTTTCTGCTATAAAAGCACCGATGATCGGCACATTCTATCGTTCGGCTGGTGAAGGAAAAGAACCATTTGTAAAAGTTGGCGACAAAATAAAAAAAGGCGATGTGTTATGCATCATCGAAGCAATGAAATTATTCAACGAAATACAAAGCGAAGTTTCTGGAAAAATAGTAAAAGCAATGGTAGATAATGCGCAAGCGGTCGAATATGATCAGCCGTTATTTTTAGTAGAACCGAATTAAGTATAGATGCGATAGCTTTAAGCGATGGCATCTATAAAAACACATAAACCAAAAAGATGAACAAAACAATCGTTACCATTATCATCGTTATTGCGTTGTCGTTAACGGTTTTCTTTTTGTATAGAGTGATAGAATCCAAAAACGAAGAATTATCTGAACTGAGAAATAAAGTTTCTAAAATGGAAACACTTTATTCGTCAGCAGCATACAAAGGTGATTCATTATATGCAATAGCCAGTTCACTTTCCAGCTATAAAACATTAACCTATGCAATGATTTATCGTGATTCGGTCCGCAAATCATTGAAATATAAAATTGGCGATATCGTTTATTTGAAATCAGATTCTTCCAAAGCTGTAATAAAAGACATACTTGCTGGTGGCGGCAAATTCGATCATTACATCAAATACCAAATCGTTAGAAAAGACAATAGCACAGAAATGTTATCGCCTGAATTGGTTTATTAAATTTTATTTTAAAATCTCATCAGCATTTATCCAATAAATATTGCCTTTGCCATTTTGCGGTTGAGTCAACTCTTTAATAAAAATATCTAAGCTTAATTTATTTTTATACGATTTTTGAACGTTATTTTTTTCACTTGTATAGAAAAAATATTTTTTGTCAAAACTCACAAACGGACAATAATCCAGCGATTTCGAATTTATTGTATTGCCTAAATTTTTGGCTTGTGTCCAGTTACTATCTGCATTTTTTTTGCTGATGTATAAATCGCCGCCACCAAGATCATCGTCTCTTCCATAAGAAGTAAAAATTATGTACGAATCATCTAGCGCAACAAATGCGTTGAACTCATACATTTTTGAATTCACAGAATCAGATAAAGATTCAGGCGTCGTATAATTTCCATCAATTAATTTACTCATCCAAATGTCTTCTTTGCCTTTTGAATTTTTATAAGCAGCTGTAAAATACAGATTGCCATTTTTTGTAATGGATGGATAGAATTCATTTGCTTCTGTATTGACCGGCGCACCTAAGTTTTTCGGCTCAGACCACACACCATTTGTCTTTTCTGTTTTCCAAATATCGAAATCTTTTATAGCACTGTCTATTTGCAACGGACGATTGGATGCAAAATAAAGTGTATTTCCATCAGGTGAAAAAGTCGGTTCAATATCAGCATAATTTCCTGAAAAAGGCGCCATCTCAATGTTCCAGTTTTGTTTGTTTTTTGTCAATCTTATTATAGATGAAAAAACATTTTTGCTGCTTTCTACAGTAATAAATAATTCGTCATTTGTTGGTGCCAAAGCAAAATCGCGTACTGATAAATTTTTTAATTCTATTGGTAACTTAAATAGTTTGCCGCTATCCTTTGGCGCTTTTAATGGAATTGAAAACAACGTTGGCTTTAAAGCAAAACTCAACGTTACATTGAAACAAAACAAAATGAAAAGTGTATGAATATTCTTCTTCATAAACTAAAAATAAGATAAAATGTCTTTAAATTAGCGTCAACATGTTTAAAAAAATACTCATAGCCAACCGTGGTGAAATTGCATTGCGCATTATTCGCACTTGTAAAGAAATGAATATCAAAACCGTTGCGGTTTTTTCTACTGCTGATAAAACAAGCATGCATGTACAACAAGCTGATGAATCATTTTGTATTGGACCGCCTGCAAGTAAAGATTCGTATTTAAAAATGGACAGCATTTTAATGGCTGCCGAAATTACTAAAGCAGACGCAATCCATCCAGGTTATGGTTTCTTAGCAGAAAATGAAACGTTCGCAAGAAAATGTGCTGAAAAAAATATAAAATTTATCGGACCAACGCCTGAACAGATTCATTCAATGGGTGACAAAATTACAGCTAAGGCAACTATGATAAAAGCCAAAGTGCCTGTAATTCCTGGTTCTGAAGACTTGATCACAGATATTGTTTTTGGCAAAAAATTAGCAAAAGAAATTGGCTATCCTGTTATATTAAAAGCAACGGCTGGTGGTGGTGGCAAAGGTATGCGCATTGTTTGGAATGAAGAAGAGTTTCAATCGAACTTAGAAAACGCGCAAGCTGAAGCTGGTGCTGCTTTTGGAAATGCTGGAATGTATCTCGAAAAATATATTGAAGAACCACGCCATATTGAAGTACAAGTTGCCGGCGACCAAGCAGGAAATGCAGCGCATTTTTCAGAAAGAGATTGTTCTATTCAAAGACGTCATCAGAAATTAGTAGAAGAAAGTCCATCGCCTTTTGTAGATGATAAGTTGCGAAAAAAATTAGGTGAAGCCGCAACAAATGCCGTGAAAGCTATCAATTATGAAGGTGTTGGAACCGTAGAGTTTTTGGTTGACAAGCACAGGAATTTCTATTTCATGGAAATGAATACGCGTATTCAAGTGGAACATCCTGTAACAGAAGAAGTAGTTGGTTTGGACTTGATACGTTTGCAAATAGAATTAGCTGCTGGAAAAAAATTAGAAAAACAAGAATATTTTCCAACTGCCTGCGCGATTGAATGCAGAATAAATGCAGAAAATCCGTTTGATAATTTCAAGCCATCACCTGGAAAAATAACAAACTACCAGCCAAGCGGTGGTTATGGTGTGCGCATCGATTCGCATGTATATAATGGTTATATCATACCACCATTTTATGATTCGATGATTGCTAAACTAATTGTGAAAGCAAGCACACGCATTGAAGCTATAGACCGAATGAAACGCGCATTGAATGAAATAAAAATTGATGGCATCAAAACAACGATTCCATTTCATTTGCAATTAATGGATAACAAAGATTTCCGTGATGGAAATTTCACGACTAAGTTTTTAGAAGATTTTGAATTGAGTAATGAAGAAGAATGAAACTTTTATATAATAAGCAATTCAAAAAAATAGACTCTATGGAAAAAACGAAATTATTTCTGTTGGCATCTTTACTTGGAATTTCAATGTTTGTACAAGGACAAAGCATTAAAGAACAAATTGAACTATCTAAAGTATCCAATTTAAAAACTTTTGTATATGCAGGTGTTTGGAAATATGACAATAAATTTTCTCATGGTTACTTAGAATTTTATCCTGAAACAGATAGTACATTGCTATTTTATTTTAGTGTTTATACCGAAGCTGGACATGAAAGTGATTTAATAAATAGAATAAGTATTTCTAATAACTTTGGAACTCTTGTTTTAAAAAATGATGGTGAATCTGAATGTAAAATAAGTTTTAATTTTATAAATAATAAATGTGTTATATCAACCGATGGCAATTCAACCTGCTTCAATTTTTTTACTGCAGGCACATCAATAGAAGGCACTTACTTAAATACGTCTAAGGATATACCTTTATTCATAAACAAAGGTAAACTTCACTATTCATCAATAAAAAATATTCAAGACTTTTCAACTATTGATTATTCTAAGGACGAAATTGAAGAAAAAAAACCAAACATTGCAGAAGATATAAAAGTAGAAGTAGAATCAGATACTATATATGAAGTTAAAGATGTAAATACAGCTCCATCATTTATAGGTGGCACATCTGCCTTAATGGAATTTATTTCATCTAATGTTCGATATTCTTCTTTAGCACGAGAAAATGGTTTAGAAGGCAATGTCTATGTTAAATTCTATATAGATAGAGATGGCAGTATTAAAGACCCTGTCGTAATAAAAGATAATGTTGGTGGTGGTAGTGATTATGAAGCAATAAGAGTTTGTAAAAAAATGCCAAATTGGAATCCTGGAATCTTAAACGGTAAAACGGTTCGAGTTCATTATACTTTACCAGTAAAATTTAGTTTAAATAAATAGCTTTATTTCAACACATTCTTTTGAAAAGGGCACTTCAGTATTAAATAAAAAAAAGCACCACTTTCGTGATGCTTCCATTATATTAATTTTTAAAACCATACAATTACTTCACAGTAACTCTACCTGTAGTAATTATTTTTTCATCTATTTTTAACTGATAAAAATAAATGCCTGCATTTTTGAAATTTTCTTTTGTAATCTTTTGTTCGTAATCTTTAATCTGATTTACTCGATACACTTCGCTTCCAACAATATTGTAAAATACAATTGAAACTTTATTTTTTTCCAAATCAACATCTTCGCTAATTTTTATAGTAGCGTCAGAAACCATTGGATTTGGATAGAATTTGATGATGTCTTTATCACCATATCGAGCATCGTAGCTAGATGCTTCAGAACTTGCTTTCGCTAATGTATTATTCGGTATCAAAAACAACGAAGCGCACAACACAAGTATAAGTGTAAATATTTTATTCATAAGCTAATTCACATTTTTAGAGTTATTAACAATGTTTCCTATTATAAATATAGGCAATCAGATTGAAAAAGTCAATATCTATGCCAAAAAAAATTAACTTATTTTACGATTTTAGGTAATTTATAACATCTTGCAAACCAGTAATCGTATAATCAACTAGTTCATTTTGTTTGTAACTACTTGAAATGTAGAATGTTATCATATCAAGCGACTTTCCAAATTCCATATCGGTCAGATTGTCGCCAACTATGATAGATTTCGTAAAATCTATTTCAGGAAAGTCATTTTTAGCTAGCAAAGCCATGCCATTATTCGGTTTTCTCAACAAATTATTGGAAGATTTTAAATCTGGCGCATAATAAATGGCATCAATTCGACCGCCGTTTAATTCAATAATATTCATCATGTGTAAATGAATTTCGTTCAGATCATCTACACTTAATAAACCTTTTCCAATACATTGCTGGTTGGTCACCACCACAATTCGTGGAAATAATTTTGATAGTTTCGGCATCACATCAAGCACGCCTGGCAAAAATTCAAGATCGTCTAAAGATAAAACATAACCTCCATTAATTTTTTTATTGATGACGCCGTCGCGGTCGAGAAATAAAGTATAAGATGAATCGATTTGAATTTCCATTAAACATTTTTTTTTAAATCTTTTTGCGCTTTTTCATAATCTTCCGGAATTCCAATATCGATAAAATAAGAGTCAAAAATAATTCCATCAAAATGCAAATCTAAAACGTGTTTTTCCAAAATGTCTTTTTCAAAAGAAAATTTAGTTGGCGCATGAATTTTATCAAACAAGCTCTTTCTTAAATAATATACACCACCATTTATTAAACCACTTTTGCAGTGTTTTTTTTCATTAAAAGAAATAATTCTTTTTGCAGTATTCAACTCAACGGTACCATATCTATCAAAATTTTTCATTGGTTTTAATGCAATAAAAAGATCAGATTTATCATTTTTTAATTTAGATAAATAAACATCAAAAAAAGTATCACCATTTAAAACAAACGCATCATCATCCACAAAACTAAAAGCATGTTTGATGGCGCCACCAGTTCCAAGTGGTTCGGTCTCAATGGCATATTTTATAGATATTCCAAGGTAATTATCTTTAAAATAATCTTGGATGATTTCATGCTTATAACCAACCGAAAGAATAACGTTTTCAATGTTTTGTTGTTGTAATGCTTTAAAAATATAATGCAAAAACGGCTTATCATTTATCAACGCCATTGGCTTTGGCACGTCTTTTACCACCGTACTTAATCGCGTACCAAAACCACCTGCAAGAATAATTACTGGTGTTGAATTTGAGATTTGAGATTTAAATTTCAAAATATTTTTCTTCTACCAACTGGCAAATGATATGTCCAATCAAGATGTGGCATTCCTGGATGCGTGGTGTGTCTGTTGACGGAACATTGATCAAATAATCAGCGTATTCTTTTAATTTTCCACCATCTTTTCCGGTAAATGCAACCACTGTCATTTCTTTTGCTTTCGCTGTTTTTGCTGCTTCTACAATATTTGCTGAATTTCCAGATGTCGATAATGCAATTAAAACATCGCCTTTTTTTCCTTTTGCTTTCACCAACCTAGAATACACTTCGTTAAAACTATAATCATTCGCAACCGCAGTTAAATATGATGTATTCACATGCAATGCTTCTGCATTCAGTGGTTCTCTGTCTTTGTAAAATCTTCCTGAAAATTCGGCTGCCAAATGTTGTGCATCAGCAGCAGAACCACCGTTACCGCACAATAAAACAGTACCGTTATTTTTAAAACAATCTAAAATAGCATCGGTTATTTTCTCCATCGTATTCAAAATAACCGTGTCTTGCAAAACCTGTTGTTTTACTGAAATAGACGATGATATTATTTCTTTTATTTTATTTTGCATCTTTGTAAAGATAAGCATTTCAGAAAAATATTTTAATACAGTTTTAAAATGGGAATTATTGAACTCGATACCGATGCGAAAATCATCTTTATAAAATCAACGATTATAACGTATGGCAATTCGGTAACGTATGAATTGACACAACAAATCTGCGATGAAATTGAAAACATGTGGAACGAACCAAACGGCGTTGTTGAAATTAAAAACACCAATTATACGGTTCGATTTATGATTGATGCACAATACAATAGTTTAATTGTACCAGAAACCGTTTTACAAAATGAAAATCCAAAAAATAATTACATACGCATCGAAACATTTTCTAAAATCAATATTTCGTTTGTAGATGGAATTGGCAGCAACACCGGTTATTTTTTAACCGATAATTTATACCTTAATTCAACATCAGCAGCACACGAATATGGACACTCGTTGGGTTTGGTGCATCCAGCAGAATTAAATATTATTGGCAAAGGCAGACCAAGCATTATGTATCCACGCGGCACGTTGGTTAATCCGGAATTTCAGTATGATGTGAACGCGTTGCCGGCGCAAAATGGCGGTACCTTGTATCCAATCCATCGTCGCGTCATGCAAATCGATATCGATAATCTTCAGTTAAAAGATAAAATCGAAAAGGATATTTTTATAATCGGAAAATTCAGCAATAAATACCACGAAGCACACGTTAAAGAAGCATAAAGCAAGCATTTCCACGAACGTGTAAACTTTAACAACTTTTTACATCATTTTTTATCTATGTTTATCCGGTTTTAGGACTGATTTTTGATTACTTTTTAGAAAGACAACAATGAACATTCGTACATATAGCATACTTCTATTTTTTTTATTTTTTATTTCGATACATACGAAAGCAGAAATTCCACCATTTTTGCAAAATCCGAATAATAGTTGGGTCGATTCCATTTTAAAGAACATGACGCTTGATGAAAAGATCGGTCAACTTTTTATGGTAGCTGCCTATTCTAACAAAGACGAAACCAGCTATCAAGCCATCGATAAATACATCAAGGATTATAAAGTGGGTGGCTTGATTTTTTTCCAGGGAACACCACAAAAACAAGCAGAACTCACCAACCGTTATCAGGCAGAAAGCAAAGTGCCTTTGTGGATCGGCTTTGATGGAGAATGGGGCTTGGGTATGCGCTTAGATAATACGATTTCTTATCCAAGATCACTGACATTAGGTGCAATTGACAATCCGCAATTGATTTATGATATGGGAAAAGAGTTTGCGCGACAAATGAAACGCATCGGCATTCATATCAATTTTGCACCTGATATTGACGTGAACATCAATCCAAATAATCCAGTGATTAACGATCGCTCTTTTGGTGATAATAAATTTAATGTGGTGCGCAAAAGTTATTTTTACATGAAAGGCATGCAGGATAATTTTGTGATGGCGTGCGGCAAACATTTTCCAGGACACGGCGACACAGAAACAGATTCGCATAAAGACATGCCTGTTTTAAACCAAACAAAAGAACGCTTAGACGCAGTAGAATTATATCCTTTTTCACAATTGATTCGATTTGGTGTAAGCAGCATGATGGTAGCACATATGAATGTGTTGGCATTAGATGGTGCGCCAAATTTTCCATCTACCTTATCGCCAAAAATTGTACAAAATAAATTAATTGATGAAATGAAATTTCAGGGATTAATATTTACAGATGCGTTGAATATGAAAGGCATTCAAAAATATTATCCGTCTGGTGTGGCAGAAGTAATGGCAATACAAGCCGGCTGTGATGTGATGTTGTTTCCTGATGATGTGGACAAAGCTATAGATGGTGTACGTTGTGCAGTACTGCAAGATTCAATTATTTCAGAAGAACTCATTAACCAAAAAGTACGCAAAATTTTATTGGCAAAATATTGGGTTGGTTTAAATAAATTTCAACCTATTAAATTAGATGGAATTGATGCTGATATTAACAGCGAACAGGCAAAATTTTTGAAATATAAATTGGTAGAAAATGCAATCACAGTGGTAAAAGATTCTGATTTGATTGTTCCCATTTTAAATTTACAAAAACGCATTGCACATGTTGGGATTGGCAGCAGCAAAGCCACTGTTTTTTCTACAACCTTAGATAAATACACACAAATCGACCATTTTTTTATTCCGAAAGATGAAAGTGTGGCAATGTTTAATGCAACCTTAGCTAAATTAAAACCCTATCATTTAGTGATTGTTGATGTGCAGGACATGAGCCGGTTTGCTGCGAAAAATTTTGGTATTACCGAAAACTCAAAAACGTTTTTATATCAACTCAACAAACAAAACAAAACCATTCTTACGGTATTTGGTACACCTTATAGTTTAAAATATTTTCAGGATTTTAACAACGTGATTGTTGGTTATAATGAAGAAGAAGAAGCCGAATCTATAACTGCGCAAATTATTTTTGGTGCGCGTGGTGCTGATGGATTTTTGCCTGTTACCGTTGGTAAATTTCAGTATGGCGATGGTGTTTGTACTAACTCGAATATGCGTTTAAAATATGGCAGACCGATTGAAGTAAACATGAACGCAAAAACATTGAGCAAGATAGATGCGATTGTTCAGAAATCAATCGATGACAGAATTTTTCCGGGTTGCCAGATTTTAGTGGCAAAAGATGGAAATGTGATTTATGAAAAAGCATTTGGCTATCATACCTATGCAACTGATTTGCCAACGAAAACCACCGATTTATTTGATATTGCATCGGTGACAAAAGTAACGGCGACTTTGCCTATGATTATGAAAATGCAGGAACAAGGCAAAATTGATATCAATAAAAAACTCGGCGATTATTATACTTATCCTGAAAATTCCAATAAGAAAGATATTGTCATCAAAGAAATGCTGTGCCATCAGGCAGGATTGCCTGCATGGATTCCGTTTTATAAAAACTCGCTGGATTCGTTAGGAAATCCTGATAGTTTGTGGTATGCTAAAGTGCAGGATTCTGTTTTTTCTGTTAAAATTTTAGATAGTTTATTCTTGAAAAAATCATTCCAGGATTCTGTTTGGAACATGATTTATAATTGCGGTTTGTCGCCGGTGAAAGATTATAAGTACAGCGATTTAGGTTATTATTTATTGAAGCAACTAATTGAAAAAGCATACAACGATTCGCTGCAAAATGTAACGCACAGATATTTATACGCGCCGCTTGGTATGAATTATACGTTATACAATCCAAAATGGAACGACTGGAATATCAATAACATTATGCCGACAGAAATTGAAAAGAATTTCCGAAAATCGTTGTTGATTGGAACGGTACACGATCAGGGTGCTGCATTGTTGGGTGGTGTTGCAGGCCATGCAGGCATTTTTACCAACGCGAATGATTTAGCAAAATATTTCCAGTTGTTGTTGAATGGCGGAAGCTATGGTGGCTATCGTTATTATCAATCCTCCACCATCACCAACTTTACATCGAAACAGTTTCCAGGTAATCGAAGAGCGATTGGATTTGACAAGCCGACTCCAATTGGACAAGATGGACCAACGTGTGATGCTGCTTCATCGCAATCGTTTGGGCATACTGGTTTTACAGGCACGATGGCTTGGGCTGATCCTAAGAATGGATTGGTTTACATTTTCTTATCGAACCGAGTGTATCCTAGTGCAGATGTAAATACATTATCTAAACAAAATATTCGTCAGAAGATACAGCAGGTGATTTATGATGCTATTGAGAAATAGAAAGCTGTAAGCGGTTTTACTTTTGCAAGCGGTGCTTTACTTCTTCTTCCATTATTTTTCTAAGTTCTCTTAATTCATCTATCGGCAGGTGCTTGAGGCCGTGCGCGATGAAGGCGTGGTGAACAGGCGGCACTAATTGCTGTATCGGTTGTGTTCTTTCTATTGTCTTGCCTTCGTCGGCGGTCCAGAGCAGCAGGTCGTTGGGTGTGCAGTGCAGCAAGAGACATAGTTTTTCCATGTGCTTAAAGCTGAGTGCCTTGACGTTGCCGGTGGCCATGCGGCTGGCGGTTGCCCAGGTGAAGCCGTTGTGAAAAAGGTAAGATGTGTGGTTTTTGATTTCCCTGTCGGTGAGAATGGCTTTGAGATTGAGTGTTATCATAGCTTTTTTGTTTTAATTGTATTGCAATTTACTTAAATTGGATGAAAGAAAGATGCTTCCACACGAAAGAAAGTTGAAGCCCGATGAATGATACTTTAAACCAAATGAAAGGAAGTTGAAGCCGGATGAAAGGAAGATTAAATTGGATGAAATAAAGATTAAGCTGGATGAAAGAGAGTTTATATTGGATGAAAGAAAGATAAAGATAGATGGAAGAGAGATTAAACTTCATGAAAGAAAGCTTAAGAAGGATGAAAGAAAGTTGGCTTCGGAAAGGTGGTTTTGGGATTGAATGAGGTGTAAATGGTTGGTTTACAATGGAATTTGTTTTTCATCCAGTCGAAAACTGGTTTAATCAGTACACACTAATGATCCTTCGGAACACTAGTGCGAAACTGGGCTTGGTAGTTGACAGGTGACGCTTGCCAATGCACAATTGCTATGCTAAGCTAAACACCTGTCACGGGCAAGGAATGTTATTATCATACAATTTTTATTTAGCACATAAAACACTTAAAGTGACGTTTTTTTTACATATTTACAACATTATTTAAAATCTTACTATGAAAAAATTCTTCCGAATATTAATTCCTGTTGTGATAGTATTCCTTTATTACATTTATTATAAAAATAAAGAAATAACTTACTATGTTTCGTCAAACGAAATGCCAATAATTAAATATACAAATGAGATTGGTGATGAAGATATTGGTATTGTTCCACAACCCAAATTTGGAAAGTATATTTGGGAAAGAAAAGTGCATTTTGACTCAAAAGTAAATAGAATAAAGTTGAATGTGATGTTCGGTAATGATACTGTTGAATGTAACGCACAAATCAATTCAGGCAATGTTATAGTAGCAGAAAAAACAATCATTGATACTGGTAGATTGTTTTCTATTCCTCAAATAATTCTTGAGTACAATGTTCCTTAAGGTAATTAGATAAATCAGCGATCAAACTTTGTAATTAAAATTACTCTTTCATTCTATTCTTCAAATCCATACTTCCATGTAAAATTCTTATAATTTCTATTTCTGTTTTTGAAACAACTTGATAAAATATAATGTGTTTGTTTGCTAAGTAGCCCAAAATGGTTGTTCCTATTTCAATGTATTTTTTTCCTGCGTTTGGGTTTTCTGCAAGTTCTTGGCAAGTATTTAACAGATAGTTATAATATTCATCAGCTTGCTTTTCTGACCATTCATCATAAGTATATTCCCAAATTTCAGATAAATCGTCAACTGCTTTATTGCTTAAATGATACTTAGGCATTTGCTTTTTTTCTTGCTTTTAAATTTTGAAGATGTTTTTTGGGATTAAAGTCTTTAGCAATTCCGCTATCAATTCCTTCTTGAATTTTATTTTTTAAAGAAAGAATTCTATTTTCTTCACCTTCCAATAAACGCAAGCCAGCACGAATGATTTCACTCGCGTTTTTATAACGACCTTGATTTATTTTGTCTTGAACAAAATCTTCAAAATAATTTCCTAATGAAACAGATGTGTTATTTTTCATGAATAAACTTTTTCAAATTTACCAATTTTTGGTATAAATGTCAAATTCTTTTTCTGTGAAAATTCGTGAAAACTGTGCGCAAAAACAGAACACGGATTTGAATGATTATTATGATTTATTCTTCTGTGAAAATCTGTGTAATCTGTGAGAAATAGAGTTTAGAAAGAATCTGATTACACTTCCAAATACCTCATCAAACTATCATATCTGTCTTGTAGTTGATATTCGAAAACGGATTGATGGTAAACAGCAATTACATTGTAGTTGTAGCGTTCAAAAGATGCTTGTATTTCTTTTAAATCTACTTTGTTTATTTTGATGGAAACACGCAACGAATTGTTAGGTTGTGTTGACAGCATGGTTTGCAAAATCATAGCATTGTTGGATTCTACAATGCGCGAAATTTCGGTGAGTGAATAGTTTTTTGCTTCTACTTCTAATAATAGAATGCCTCCACTTGCTGATAGTGCTGACTTTGCGGTGAATTGTTCTAAAATTTTTTGTGGTGACGTAATTCCGATATAATTATTTTCGCTGGTCACCACTGCTACTGCATAGGAATTTATATCGTTGCACTTTTTCAATACATCAAATAAATGTGTTTCTTCTGAAATTTTTTCTGATTTTGCAATTTCAATAATTGCATTAATAGTGAGTTCATCATCCATTTCCAATAAATTATTTTCGGAAACGGTTGCTACGTATTGTTCATCATGTACCACAGCTAAATGGTCTGTTTTAAATTCATGCATCAAATCCAACACAAAATGAATTTTATCTTCTAAACGAATAAAAGGAATGGATGTTTCTATGCAATCTTGTGCGAACACGGCTTTCTATTTTTGTAAATGTATAAAATAATTCTATTACTTGCTTGAAATAAGACAAGATGCATGCCAATTTTGATTTAGGACAATTTAGCAATACATATGCTTTGTGATTAAAAATTAAATTGTAAACCTAAAGTCATTAGCCATTTGGGTGCCAATGGATTGTCGCGGTGAGTGACGCGCCACATGACATCATAGCGCAAAAATTTTAGAATATTTTCAATTCCAAAACCAACTTCAATATAAGGTATTTTACCTAATGGTCGAATAAACGTATTGTTCAGTGCGTTTATTTCTTTATTAGCATTGCTCACGTTGCCCCAAACACCACGCGTGTGTATCACTTCTCGTAGTTTTAATTTTCGAATACCTGGAATTCTATTTAAGAAAAAACCATCAAAATGGTGTGAGAAATTCCACTGAATATATTGATCGCTGTAAAATTCGTAATCATTCATCATATTAAAAGCAGTGTTGCTGTATATATAGGTTTGGTTTCCATCGTGTACTTCAGAAAGCAAAAAAGGAACTTTACCAAACACTTTACCTGCTTGAAAACGCATCTCAAAACGTCCAATGGTGTTAATTGGTATTATATCAGAAAACGCAATTGTTATTTTTTGATAATTGTATTGGCTGCCTAAAAATCCTTTAATACCAAAAGCACATTCTAATTGCAAAACTGGTATACTACCACTGTTTAATGAACTTCTGAATAACGAATTTTTATCTAAATATCTTTCACCAAAAGCCCAACGTGATTTAAATACTAGTTCTGTTTCGTTTAATTTTGATAGTGTATCGATGGTATTATCATTGTTTTGATAAGTATGGAAAAACGGAATTAATCCTTGTTGTAAACGACGGTTTTGAAGTGTAAAACCCATACTCATGCCTTGTTTATATTCAATAGAATAGCCAATTTTAGCTTCATCCATGTATAACAAACGCACAGCAGGTTTTCGACGCGTAATAGCGATGTTTAAAAAATTATCGGTTGATAATAAATCGTTCGTTCTGGTGATTTTTACTACATCGTGCGTGTAGGAAAGATTGATGATTTGTCGCGGTTTTTTATAAATCAGAAACTCAGCAGACGTACCACCTTTAAATCTTTTGTCTTTTAAACCATACGCTAAATAACCACCAAACTGTGTCCAATTGGAAAATTTGCTGGATGTTTGAATGCCTAGTCTAAAGCGCCAACCTTCTAATTTATTATTGCTGATTACGTTTAAAATAGGTCCTAATTCAATGGGTCCAATTCTGTAATAACCTGTCAGAATAGTGTGTAAAATTTCGCCGTAGGTTTTGTATGCAGGAATTTTTTTTATAGTATCGATTAAATGATAAACAGCCGCTTCGTTTTTACTGAGTTGTATAAAGCGTGATGTGTCCCAATATTGCTGGTCTTTTTTGATAGCTTCATCGTCTATCACTAATTTTTCTTTTAGTTTAGAAATAACAGAATCATTGTAATATTCGTTGATTCTGAAATTTTTATAGACTGCATTTTTACGTGTAATGATGGCTGGCTTTTTCTCAAACGGTGCAAACTCGATCATAAAATAATCATTCGTCAGCATCCAGAATTGATTATCTACAAAATCAAACTTTTGATTGAGCTCAATACGTTTTACAAAATTGATATTTACATGCGGTGCCATACGCAATTGCATATCTTTAATAGCAAAATTATTTTCAGAAACAATCATACTTCCAAAAAATGTAAAATCACCTTTAGTTTTGGGCTCGAACATCATTTTGTAATGCACCGAATTATCGATAATCATAGTATCAATTACTTTGTATCGATAAAATGATTTGCACGAATTGGCAATTGGACTGATGAATTGCTTAGCCATAATTTCATATGCATTATCGTAAATATCAATATCCTGGTAAGTAGAGCTCAGAAACTCATTTAAGCTGCCATCATTTACACCGGAAACTTTAGATGCCACCACCACTTCTCGTTTTTTATTGAGCTTGGTTGTGTAATAAAAATCGGAAATAGTTTCAGATAACAACAATGGCAAAAACGGTTCGTCTTCGCTGGTGCTGTCTATATTATTAAAAATAAATTTAAACGGCTTCAGTACTTTTCTATCCATAAATTTATCGGATAGTTTGTGCACATCGAGTTCCACTTTATTGTAAGCTTCGTAGCTATAATTTGCTAAATGTTTTTTATCATTTTTATCTTTGTTTTCTAAAATTTTTCGAATTAAATAATCTTCCAAAGACTCTTTACTAGCAAGAATTACTGCTTCAGCCAACACATTCTCAGATGGTTTTAAATAAAAATTTATTTTTTGTTTGGATTGTTTCTTTATTGGCAATGTTTGTTCTTCATAACCTAAAAATGCTGCGGAAATGGAATCGAAATCAGTATTCAATTTTATTTGAAAATAACCAGTATCATCTGAAGTAGTTCCTTGAGTAGAACCATTTACATATACATTTGCATATCCAATCGGTTGTTTTGTAGAAGCATCAAACACAATACCATCTATAAAAGTTTGTCCTTTTATAGAGAAAAAATTTAGTAGCAAAAAAAATAGTAAATATGATTTTGAAAATTGCATTCGTTCTACTATTTTTTTACCTTGTGTTTCTTATTCTTTTATCAGAATTATAATTCATAGTTGGTTTTGATTTTGCTAAGTTAAGAAATACTTAAATACAATTACCAAAAAAAGTATATAAAAGCATGGATACAATAGAGTTAGTTTCGTATAATGTAAATGGAATTCGTTCAGCGATTTCGAAAGGATTGATTGATTGGATTCAACAAACGAATTATGATATTTATTTATTTCAGGAAATAAAGGCAAACGAAGCTGACATTCCGAAAGAATTATTTGAAGCGATTGGCTATGAATGTCATTTTTTTTCAGCACAAAAAAAAGGGTATAGTGGTGTAGGTGTAGTTACAAAAATGAAGCCACAAAATGTAGTGCGTGGTATGCAAATTCCAAAACACGATGGCGAAGGCAGATTAATTCGTTTTGATATTGGTGATATTACATTTATCAATTCCTATTTTCCGTCAGGCAGCAGTGGTGAAGAGCGACAAAGTGTGAAAATGGAATATTTGGATGATTATTTTAAATACATACATGAATTAAAAAAAGAAAAAAAGAAAATCATTATTTCCGGTGATTATAATATTTGCCACGAAGCAATTGATATTCATGATCCGAAAGGCAACAAAGATAGTTCTGGTTTTTTGCCAGAAGAACGTGCATGGATGACAAAATATTTTGATAGTGGTTTTATTGATACGTTTCGTCATTTTCACAAAGAAGAAAAAGCGCAATATTCCTGGTGGAGCTTTAGAGCCAACGCTCGCAACAACAACAAAGGTTGGCGCATTGATTATCATGTAGCAACCAAAGAATTGGAAGAACAATTATTGGATGCGCAAATTTTTATGGATGTAAAACACAGTGATCATTGTCCAATTTATTTGAAGATAAAAGTGTAGCGAACTTTAGAAAAGTTCCGTTGTGATAGAATTCAAACTTTTATAAAGTTTTTGTTTTTCAGTTTTCTGTCATCTATTCATTACAAAAACTTATTTATTGCCACTTTGACAGAAATATCATTATGGTATAGCTTTTGTCTGATTCGTTTCATAAATCATTTCTCAAATCTAAAATCTAAATAGCTATGTCTATCGAAACAGGAAAAATTAATGTACATACCGAAAACATCTTTCCAATTATTAAAAAATTCTTGTATTCTGATCATGAAATTTTCTTACGCGAATTAGTATCAAACGCAGTTGATGCAACCAAAAAACTACAAGGTCTTTCTCAATTAGGTGAAGCAAAAGGCGATATTGGTGATTTGACCATTCAAATTTCTATTGATAAAGAGAAAAATACGTTGACCATTGCCGACAAAGGTTTAGGTATGACGGCTGATGAAGTGAAAAAATACATCAATCAAATTGCTTTTTCTTCGGCTGGCGAATTTGCAGAAAAATTAAAAGACACCGATTCAAAATCAATCATCGGACATTTTGGATTGGGTTTTTACTCAGCCTTTATGGTTGCTGAAAAAGTAGAAATTTACACCAAATCATACAAAGATGAGCCTGCTGTAAAATGGACATCTGACGGCTCGACAGAATTTACCTTAGAAGAAATTGAAAAAACAGATCGCGGTTCTGAAATCGTCTTATATATTGCTGAAGATTCGAAAGAATTTTTAGAAGAACATCGCATCAAAACATTGTTGAATAAGTATTGCAAATTCTTGCCAATTCCAATTCAATTTGGTGATAAATGGCAAAGTGAAGAAGATAAAAAAGCAGAAAAACCAATTGAGCCAAATATCATCAACAATACCAATCCGGCCTGGACAAAAACGCCTGCTTCGTTAACTGATGAAGATTACAAAAGTTTTTATCGCGAATTGTATCCGATGAATTTTGATGAGCCACTTTTTTGGATTCATTTGAATGTGGACTATCCGTTTAACTTAACTGGAATTTTATATTTTCCAAAATTGAAAAAGAATTTTGAAGTACAGAAAGATAAAATTCAATTGTATTCAAACCAGGTTTTTGTTACGGATAATGTTGGTGAAATTGTTCCTGAATATTTGACTTTATTACATGGTGTTATTGATTCACCAGATATTCCATTGAATGTGTCGCGTTCGTATTTACAAAGCGATGGAAATGTGAAAAAGATCAATCAGCATATTTCTAAAAAAGTGTCTGACAAACTGCAGGAAATTTTCAAAAACGACAGAAGACAATTTGAAGAAAAATGGAATGATATCGGTTTGTTTGTAAAATATGGTATGATCAGCGATGAGAAATTTTATGAAAGAAGCAATGGTTTCGCATTGTTCCAAACCACAGAAAAATCGTTTTATACTTTTGATGAATTAAAAGAAAAAATCACTGCAAACCAAACAGATAAAGATGGCAATTTAATTGTGTTATACACTTCTGATGATGAAGAACAACATAGTTACATACATCAAGCAAAAGAATACGGCTATGAAATTGTGATGCTAGATACGATGATTGATAATCATTTTATTCAGCAGTTAGAATCAAAAAATGAAAAAGTACAATTTAAGCGTGTTGATGCAGATATTGTTTCTAATTTAATTTCGAAAGATGCTGCAATTGAGTCTGTTTTATCAAAAGATCAAGAAGAAAAATTAAAAACTCTTTTTGAAAATACAGTAGAAAAAAACAAGGTTGATATTGAATTAAAACCATTGTCGCCGACAGATGCACCAATTGTTATTACGCGTAACGAGTTTATGCGTCGTATGCAGGAAATGCAAAAAATGGGTGGTGGCTCGCCGTTTATGTTTGGCAATATGGAAGAAAAAATAAATTTGGTAGTCAACACCAATCATCCAATAAATACGAAGCTGTTAGAAGAAGATGCGACACATCAAGAAAAACATATCAAGCAATTATATGATTTAGCATTGCTATCTCAAAACATGCTAAAAGGTGAAGCATTGACGAAGTTTGTACAGCGCAGTTTTGAGTTGATATAATTATTATAAACCATCAAGGTTTTAAAAACCTTGATGGTTTATACATTATTTTATTTTAGCAATTATTTGATTGTTGTTAGATGTGCAAGTAAGTAAACCGTAACCACCAATTACATTCGTATAAAACCAAAAAGGCACATCATAAATATTATTGTTAAGCAATGCATGGTATTGACGTTTGCTTTCTTTATCTAAATAAAAGGAAGCCGAATATTGACGAACAGAAATACCAACATACGCTTCAATTATACTGCTATCTGCATCAAACAATTTTGAGATTTCCAATATAAATGGTTTCGACTGACCATTAAAAACTGCGTCATCTATACGATTGTCTTCATAAATGTTGTTTGTTTTTATACCATTTATTGTAAATATTTGTGCGTATTCTGTATTCCAACCTAAAACACTATCTGTTGCGTTTATCTTATAATATCTACTGTAATAATAAAACGGATACAACATATAAACATTGTGCTTACTGGCTGCATCAATTATTGTAAACTGTAGTTGACCATGCGTTGAATCTTTGTTTAAAACATACAATGGCAAACTTGAAACACTGACATTGGTTACCGTGGTTAATGGTGGAACTGTATCAGTTGCGGTTATACTCGGAAAATTTGGGTGCGTTGCTTTAACTGTATAAATTCTTTCTGGCATTATGTGAATAGTAGAATCACCATAATAACTTGACTGACTGCTGATAAAATCTGGTACATATGTTAATGTGCTTATTTTATTGCTATTTTCATACAATTCAACAGTGGCATTTGATATAAATTGTAACATAAGAGAATCGCCAGGAAGTGCGCTTTCAAATAATTGTACTTTAATTTTATTATCTGTATCTAATTCTGCATTCAACGTCATTTGTTTAGCAATATCTGTATGTATTGGTAATACTTTTTCACAGCTGAACAATAAAAATGAAAGAATGTATAATAATATTTTATTTTTCATTTGCTTTAATAGTAATGGTATAACTTAATGATGGTAAAATAGGAAACAAACTCAGCTGATAATAGGTTTTATCTACGGACCCAACTGATTTTTTAGTATACACTGAAAAAACATTTTGTCTACTATATAGATTAAAAATACTAAAGTTGAATTGATGTGTTAATTGCTTTGTTTCTTTAGTATAGTTGAAACTGATATCCATCCGATGATATTTTGGCAATACATAATCGTTCATGTTCGAATAAACTGGCAACCATTCGCCTGAGGCGTAATAGTATGCTTTTGGAATGGTAGTGCGTTGCCCAGAATTAAAGACCCAAGTTAACGAGACATCGAAATGTTTTTTGAAACGATAGGCAATCATGAGTGCCAAATCATGTCGTTTATCAAACTTGTAAAAAAATTCTTTACCATTATTCAATGAATCAAAATGACGAGTGCTCCAAGCTAAATTATATCTTGCTGATGCAGTAATGTTTCCTTTTGATTTTGCAATAAAAAACTCAACACCATACGCTTTTCCTGTACCATTTCTATATACTTGCGATTCAATACTTTGCTTACTTGATAAAAATCCAGCATTATTTTTATAATTAATTTGATTAAACATTTTTCTGTAATAAGCATCAACGCTCCATTGCCATTGTTTAATAGTTTGATGAATGCTTCCTGAAAAATTCAATGCCGTTTGTGGTTTTATATATTGAGATGTTGGCAACCAAACATCATACAAAATATCCGATTGTCTGCTATTGAGTAAATGCACATGTTGTGCAGTGTACATTACAGCACCAGAAATTACTAGATGCTTCGGCAATTTATATTGTAATTTAAATCTTCCTTCAGGTGTTGTATAGTGTTGTTTTTTTTGTTGATAAAAATTTAGATTAAATCCAACCGTAAGTTGCAGTAGTTTCCATGTAAATTCGTGTTGTGCATGTGCAGTTGCTAAAAAATAAGTAAACACTGGATAACTGTTTCCTGTTGTAGAATCGACATCTGGCACATTTGCTAAAATATCTTTGTAGTCGCGTTTAAAATTTATGTTTGATTGTAATACTTGCATACTATTCATAGATAATTGCAACCCAAAATCTGTACGATTACTATTATTTGGTGTGAATATGATTTCTGATTTCAGAGAGAAAGTACGTACAAAAGATTTGATTTTGTGTAACCAAGTTGCGTCATAAATTTGGTTGCCTAAATAATCAGTTGTTTCCTTTTCTGTTCTGTTAAAACGGATAGTATAATTTGAAAATAAAAGTTGATTTTTTAATCGCCATTTTTCTTTAGGTAAATAATTCCAAGTAAGTCCGTTACCAATATTCATCCATTGTAATTTGTTTTTATAATTGTATTTATTTTCTACCTTAGAAAAAGTAGTATCAATTGGTATGAATGATTCATTGCCAATCTCTTCAGATTGTAGATTATAAAAATCATGCGATAAAAAAAACGAATATTTAAGTTGGTGCTTGCCATTAAATGTATGCTGAATATTGGCATTCAAATCATAAAAATAATAAGCAATTTGGATACCAGCTCCTAAAGAATTCTTGTATGCTTTTTTAGATATTTTTTGTGAAATTGCACCTAAGAAACTTCCTCTACCATAAATAGAAAATGTGGTTTTCGGCGATTTTATCGGTCCATCTACCGAAAATTTAGCACTAATAATACCAAGTGTGATGCTTGTTTTAATTGCTTTATTGTTGCCGTTTTTACTGTCAATTTCCATTGCTGTAGCCAACCTTCCTGCTTTTGTTGCAGGCACATAATTTTTATGAAATTGTAATTGTTCAATCGCTTCTCCATTTATGGTCGATAAAAAACCATATAAATGTGTAGCATTTAAAATTGGAATATTATCGTACAACAATAAATTCTGATCTGGACTTCCACCACGTACAAAAAAACCTAACGCACCTTCGTTGCCACTTTGCACACCAGTTAAAAATTGTGTTGACTTTAACCAATCAGTTTCACCCATTATTCGAGGCAATTTATTGACATCGTTTGGTGTAAGTTTAAAAACACCTTGTTCATTTATCGTATTAGATGATGTTGCTTTTTTATCAGCAATTTCTATTTCCATTAAACGAATTGTTGAATCTAAAATAGCAGTAGAATCTTGAGCAAACAGAGCAGTTGCACATCTAAAAATGAGAAACAGAATAACAATACGATATAACATATATGATTGCCGCTAAGCTACGAATAATTTATTTAACTGTAGCAACACTTTTACAGAATGAAACTATTTCCGCATTTTTAACGTTATAAATTGACGTTAAACTATTAAATTTGTAGCATGTTTCGCTTTTTTGAATTTCTTGTCTTTTTTCTGATTGGTTATAAAATCATCAGAATGGTTTTTGCTGAAATTAAACCGCAACAAAAAGTTCGTTCGACAACGCAAAATCAACACGTAAATTCAAATACCTATCAACAACGCACCACGCCAAAAACTGCTTCCAATTTCGATGATGCTGAATTTATTGAGTATGAAGAAGTGAAGTAAAATAGTTGTTAGTCATGAGTCGTGAGTTATCAGCCAAATTTTGTATTTTCGCATTGTTAAATTATTTCATCAATTAATTATTTAATTAAAATTATCATGTCATTAGATCAAAATATAAACAACGAATTAAAGGAAGCGATGCTTTCTAAAAATGAAGTAAAATTGCGTACCATTAAAGCCATTAAAGCTGCTTTCTTAATTGCAAAAACTGAAAAAGGTGCAACAGGTGAAATTACGCAAGAACAGGAAATAAAAATCTTACAAAAGTTATTTAATCAACGCAAAGAATCGTTTGAAATTTTTACAAAGGAAAATCGTGCAGAATTAGCAGTTCGTGAGAAAGAAGAAATGGATGTCATTACTTCCTATTTGCCTGCGCAAATGAGCGATGATGATTTGAAAAATATTGTAAAAGAAACCATTGCAGAAACTGGTGCCACTTCCGTAAAAGATATGGGAAAAGTGATTGGTTCTGTTTCTAAAAAAGTAGCTGGACAAGCAGAAGGTGCTCGCATTTCATCGTTGGTGAAAGAATTATTAGGATAAACAAGAATTACACAAATTTCGTATTTGGCATTTCTAAAATCAATTCATAGCCAAATAATTTTGCTGGTGTTTGATAACCACTTTCCAGTTTATTATTTAGTACTTTTTGTGTAATAATTAAAGCCATTTCTGCAGTTAAAAAATAACCTTCGCGTGTTTCTAATCGTGCTTCTTTCGTCAGTCCATTAGCGTTGGTCACTTTTCCATAAATTAATGATTTTCCATTTTCTAGTTGTTGAGCAGTTGGTCCAACAATATTTTTATCTACATATTTTTGAATTTGATTCTTCACAAAACCCAATCGTACAATTGGATTAAATAAAAATTGCATTTTCATCATATTATAGCTGCTTTTTGGAACGCCAGTAAATACCATTATGTTTGGAATAGCTGTCGTAGTGAATGCAGTTGAAACGTCGCCCCAAGGAATGGTCATTGCAAAATGTTTTTTTATTCCGAAATCAATAACTTTACCTAATTGTCCGGTTGGTTTGGTGACAATTTTTCCATTTTCACGAATAGCACCTGAACGACCTAATCCTTCTACCATAGTGCTCATAGTGCCATGCGAAATGCTGCCACCTAATCCTAAAAATGCTAATTCTAAGTGTGTTGCATCTGGCATTTGAGTGTGTAAATATTTTGCCATGCAATCAGTTGGCACTACATCAAATCCAACACCAGACATCACAATTAAATTTTTATCTTTTGCTTGCTGATGGTATGATTTTGCTAATTCAAACACTTCGATTTCACCAGTTATATCTAAGTAATGCGTTCCTGCTTGCAAACACGCTTTAATCATTGGTTTCGCTGTTCTGCTAAATGGTCCAGCGCAATTTAATACCAAAGGAAATGATTTTAAATGCATTGCAATTTCATCTATATTATCTAAGCCAAAAACCAAATAATCCAATCCAAACTCTTTTGCTAATGGTTGAATTTTATTTTCCGTTCTTCCAGCAAGTGTTGGCTTTAGGCCTTGTTTTACTGCACGTTCAACAATTAGTTTGCCTGTATATCCGCTGGCACCGTAAATTAAAAATGACATAATATTATATGTTTAGATGAAATAAATTTGGCTACTTATTAATCTCAACGATACTAACCACTGCTTTGGTTTCGCTTTCTGCTACAAATCCAATTCTTCCTTTATCTGACGTGTATTGTACATTGGTTAGTGCTTGTCCTTGAAGCGCGTTCATCACTTTTGATTTGTAGTCGCCTTGTGCTGAATTAATTACTGTATTCAGTTTTGAATAATCTAATGGCTCTTTCGTTGTTACAATTGCCATCATATCTTTTGTTCCGATATTATCCACTTGCAACGATTGACTTTTTGGAAACAATCGATAACCAGTGATACCACAAAATGCTGTATGTTTCGGTGTATAAGGAAATAATACATAGCTACTTCCATCTGTTTCTTGTCCAAAAATATACACATAACATTCTACCGAATTTTGCAATTCAATTTTAAACTTCGTGCCTTTTGCCACAGTTTGTGTTGATGTAAATACATTGCCGTTGTTTTTTAAAGGAATGTATTGCTTTGTATCATTATTTACTAAACCAATGGCGCAAGCAAATTTGCGAGCAGCCATTTCGCCACGTTTGGGCAACGGCTGCAAAGCATACGCTTCTCTATTAAAGTGTAAAAAATCTTTGTAACCTATCCAAGCAACACCATTCTCGCCCCATTCTGGGCCCCAACTATTCATAATTTGGAATGCTTGCATTCTATCATCATAACCGATAATACACATGCAATGTCCACCAAAACCTTCCATGCTATAATCATCTTCGGTTGGTTGCCACATTTTTTTACCAAGCATATCTTGCATAAAACTTCCACCAACCATCATTCCACATACTACTGGTGCGCCTTTTGCTAAATATTGTTTAATAGCGAAAAAATCAGTTTCCTGATCATTGCCATCTTTACTCAACCGTTCAAAGCCGCGTATTTTATAGTTTTGTGCAAATTGAATAAGTTGTTGATCTGGTTCACGCGAACAAGACTGATCTGTGTAACCAAAATTTTTCAACGGCACATCACCATATTCTGACATTACTTTCATGGCGTTTGGAATAATAGCACCCTGACATTCACTGTTTCCAATTTGATTATATACAAAAGATGGACTCATGGCAATGTCATCTGGATTTTGTCCAGTTGACGATGCTTCTAAAATAGTGCGCGCTGCGTAAGAGCTGCCCCAACCTACGCACGAACCTTGCTCACCTTGATTCATACGTGATGGCGCAAATTCCAATAAACTCACCATTTCTGGTAATGGATTTTTCTCGTATTCTGAAAGAGCTGCAGCTATATCAGTTTTGCTATATTCCACTGGATCTAATTTTGCGCCAGTTGCCAATTGATTAGCTGATGATGCTGATGATGGATTGCCTCCACCAATAAATCCACCTTTATACATAAAAAATGCACCAACTAATAAAAGTGGAATTCCTATTAATGGTTTTTTAAATACAAATCTTAAAATTATTGGCAAAAATGCAGTTAGGCAACCACCTCCTGCAGAACCGCTACCGCCACGCGAGCCACCACCACTATTATCATTTGAAGGAATAAAATCTTGCGATTGATTGTCATCGTCGACCATTCTAATTGGCATAAGTATAAATTTTAGAACGGAAAATTAAGAAAATTGATTGAGAATGAATAAGATTATTTAAACCACGTTGATATTTATTTCTTATTGATTTTTGATGAATTAAGAATGTATGAACATCAAACCAATCATTTGTCCGAAAATGCCGACTAAAAAACCTGTATAAACTTCGCGCATAGTGTGCGCTTCTGTATATAAACGTGCGGTTGCCACCAAGCCAGTTACAATAATTATCAGTAGAAAAATATAGCTGATATCAACGCGCGAAACCATCGTTAATAATAGTATAGAAATTAATGCGCCGCTAATGCCAACCATATGCAAACTAAGTTTATGAAAAATATTTATTACGAAAGAAATAAATAGAGATGCTAAAGTACCGAACATAAAAATGCGTATCATCACAGGAAAATGTTTGCTTTTAAAAAGCATAAATGTCCATAAATAAAAAATGATGGTAATGATTAAAGGTATGATGCGTTGTTTTGGATCAGGCATTTCCAAATCATCAATAAAATCAAGCTTTCTAAGCATTAAGATGGCAATTGCCGGAAATACGAACGTATATAAAAACACTGGAACAATTGGGTTAATGTTACTAAAATCTTCTTTAACTTTTACAAACCAATAGAAGTTAGTAAAATACATGATCATCGTTATCCAAGTTACGATAAGTAATGGATGAAAAATAATGGCTGTTATTTTGGAGATGGTTTTCATTAAAATTCTATTAGTATTACAGTTTTAGATGCTACAGATTTTTTATTAAACATCGCAGGATACCAATTTGGCATTGACTTTATGCGTTCAAGAGCATAAGCAATATTTTTTTTATTTTTTGTGTTTGTTTCAAGGATAATAACATTGCTTATTTTTCCAAGTTCATCAATTGTAATGAGTGTTTTGATAAATAATTTTTTATTTTTTTCATTTTTTGATTTCTGTAATTTTGAAATAATATCTTGTTTATAAAATTCTAACTGCACGTTTCCACCTTGATAAACTGCAATTTGATCAGGATTACTTGTATAATCTTCACCATCTAATTTAAATGTTATTGGCAATGTATAATATGTTTTTACTGGCTTTCCTTTTTGTGAGCCAGGTGACCATTTTGGCATTTTATTTATTACACGGACTGCTTCTTCAGCGCAACCACCACCAACACCGTCTTTTAAAACTGCAGGTTCTTTCACCGTTCCATCAATATCAATATAAAATTTTACAATTACTTTTCCTTGTAATCCATTTTCTCTAGCCAATGCTGGATATCTAATGTTTTTAGCTAAGAATTTCATTAATTCTGGAACTCCACCAGGATATGTTGGCATTATTTCTGCTCTATCAAAAATTTCAGTAAATGTTGAGGTATCTGTTTTTATGGAAACAGTATCTAACCTTAATTCATTTTTTGAAAATGAAAATAAAATGGTAAAAATAAATGCAATTGAGAAAACGATTTTTTTCATGTTGATTTTTATTTATGATGTAAACACATCACTATAATTCTTTTCGTAATCGTGCCACTGGAATATTGAGTTGTTCTCTATATTTTGCAACGGTTCGGCGCGCGATGTTGTATCCTTTTTCTTTTAATTTTTCAGTCAGATCTTCATCGCTTAATGGTTTTGATTTTGATTCTGCTGTGATAAATCCTTCTAAAATCATTTTCACTTCGCGTGTTGAAACTTCTTCACCACTTTCCATTTGCAAACCTTCTGAGAAAAAATGTTTTAAAGAAAATACGCCAAATTCAGTCTGGCAATATTTGCTGTTTGCCACGCGCGAAACTGTTGAAATATCTAAGCTGGTAATTTCTGCAATGTCTTTCAAAATCATCGGTCGCAATTTCATTTCATCGCCACTTAAAAAATATTCTTTCTGGAAAAAAACAATTGCTTCCATCGTAACAAATAACGTGTGCTGACGTTGTTTTATAGCATCGATAAACCATTTTGCAGCATCAATTTTTTGCTTGATAAACACAACCGCCTCCTTTTGTTTTTTATCTTTCATCGCACCTTTTCCATACGAAGTCAGCATTTCTTTAAACGAATCACTGATGCGTAAATCTGGCGCATTTTTTCCATTCAACAATACTTCTAATTCACCGTTATTATTTTCAACGGTAAAATCAGGAATAATCGTTTGGTGATTGATAGAACTCGAAGATTCGCCTGCACCACCTGGTTTTGGATTCAGGTGCAAAATTTCATCGATCGATTTTTTCAAGGTCGGTTCATCGATATCCAAAGCACGCAACAGTTTGTCGTAATGTTTTTTTGTAAACGCTTCAAAATGATCTTCAATAATTTTTTGTGCAATTTTTACACTTGGTGTTTTAGTGCGTCTTTCCAACTGCAGCAACAAACATTCCTGCAAATTGCGCGCACCAACGCCTGGTGGATCGAAACGCTGAATCAGTTTCAGTACTTCTTCAATTTCTGCTTCTGTTGTAGTCAAGTTTTTTTGAAAAGCTAAATCATCAACAATGGCATCTAACTCGCGGCGCAAGTAACCATCATCATCAATGCTGCCAACCAGTTGATCGGCAATTTCCCATTCTTTTTCGTCCATTTCAAGCAAAGCCAATTGCTCATCTAAAAAATCGTGAAAGGATTTTCCAATGGCGAATGGTGTTTGTTTTTTTTCTTCTTTGCCTTTATAATCATCACCATCATTATAATAATCGGTATCATCTTTAGTATATTCCTGTACGTCTAAACTGTCTGCAAAATCATCTTCTGCGTTGCTTTCTTCAAATTGTTCGTCTTCTTCATCGCGGATTTGTTCCGGTTCTGACAAGTCTTCTTTTTCATCATAATCAGATAAACTTTCTTCCAAAGCCGGATTGATCTCTAATTCTTCTTTTATACGTTGTTCTAAATTCGCGGTTGGAACTTGTAATAATTTCATCAGCTGTATCTGTTGTGGTGACAGCTTTTGTAATAATTTTTGTGATAGACGTTGATTGAGCATGTATTGATTTCCGAATTGAGATGTACGATTTACGATTTAAAATAACAAGACAAAAATACTAAAATGAAATTGGATTGAAATGCAAAATAATCTCAAACAAACAGATTATTTTTTATTCAGATAATCGATGAATGAAATTAATTCTAAATTATCAAGATGTTTAAAATCATCAACATTATTTGTAAGCAAAGGAATTTTCACATAAATAGAAGATGCTGCAATAATTGCATCGCCTAATGACATTTTTTTGTGTTGTTTAAGTTGAATTGCTTTGTTTGTTATTTCTTCATTTAATGAAACTATTGATATATTATCAAAAAACAATTCCAAGTTTTCTTTATCGAAAGCTGTTAATTTGTTATAACCTAAAACTTCAATTTTAGAAATTACTGAAACCGAAACAATTTTCTCATTAGCTAAAAATTCAAGCAGTTTTATGTTTTCTGGTTGAGTTGCGTAAATTATAATGTTACTATCTAAAAGCATTATGATTAATCTCTATTGTACAAATTTTTGTCTGTTCTGGTTTCTTTTTGCCAAACAGAAGCATCTTCAATGCTGGAAATTCCACCGTTTTTAGAGATTTTTTGCAGATAAATGAATGGCGATTTTTTTGATGTGTTTTCAATATCAATTACCGAACCTTCTAACTTTTTTGTTAGTGCAATTATTTCATCAATTGCTGATGAATTTGGCATATCTAAAACTATCTTACTCATTATATATGCAATATAATACAAAAAGTGTAATTATACAAATAGAAATAATCTTGTTTTAAAACTCAGCGCTTTTTGGATAACGTGGAAATGGAATGACATCACGAATATTGCTCATGCCTGTTACAAATAACACCAATCGCTCGAAGCCTAAACCAAAACCTGCGTGCGGACAAGTTCCAAACTGACGCGTTTCTAAATACCACCAAATGCTTTCTTCTTCGATGCCAAACTGATGCGCACGTTTTTTTAGTTTTTCGTAATCTTCTTCACGTTGTGAGCCACCGATAATTTCACCAATGCCTGGAAATAAAACATCCATGGCACGAACCGTTTTTCCGTCTTCACTCAACTTCATGTAAAATGCTTTGATATGTTCTGGATAATCTGTTAAAATAACAGGTTTTTTATAGTGTTTTTCAACTAAATAACGTTCGTGTTCCGATTGCAAATCGGTGCCCCAATCTACAGGATATTGAAATTTCTTTTTTGCATTTTTCAACACTTCTATCGCTTCTGTATACGTTAATCGCTGGAAATCATTTTCAGTGCAGAATTTCAATTTATCTAACAAACTCCAATCGCTTCTTTCGTTGGTTGGTTTTTGTTTTTCTTCTTCAGCAAAACGTGTATCTAAAAATTGTAGATCATCACCACATTTCTCTAATGCATATTTTATTAAGTATTTCAGGAAATCTTCAGCCAAATCCATATTGTCCACCAAATCATTGAAAGCAACTTCAGGTTCTATCATCCAAAATTCTGCTAAATGGCGTGATGTGTTCGAGTTTTCTGCTCTAAAAGTTGGTCCGAAAGTATATATCTTAGATAAAGCCATTGCACCAAGTTCACCTTCTAATTGTCCAGAAACTGTCAAGTTAGTTTCTTTACCAAAGAAGTCTTGTGCATAATCCACTTTTCCTTCTTCTGTTTTTGGTGGATTGGTTGCATCTAAAGTAGTTACGCGAAACATTTCACCTGCACCTTCTGCATCAGAACCAGTAATGATTGGTGTATGCAAATAATAAAATCCATTGTCGTTGAAATAATTATGAATAGCAAATGCTAATGCATGACGAATACGCAAAATTGCACCAAAGGTGTTGGTTCGCGGACGCAAATGTGCTTTTTCTCTTAAAAACTCAAAAGAATGTTTTTTCGGTTGAATTGGATATTTTTCAGGATCAGCTTCACCTAAAATAATGATCTTTTCTACTTTCAATTCTACTTTTTGATTGCCTTGCGAAGCAATCAATTTTCCATGGATTTCTAAGCAAGCGCCTGTATTTACTTTAGAAAGTATTTCATCGCTCACAGTTTCTGCTTCTACCACTGCTTGAATCACATTGATGGTTGTTCCATCGTTGATATTGATAAACGTTACGTTTTTGCTTTGTCTTTTGGTGCGCACCCAACCGCGCACAACTACATCGCTGTCAATCTTTGCTTCTTCTAAAATCTGCTTGATATATACTTTGCTCATACTTTAAAATTGAAGTTCAAAAATAAGGTTTTTTATCAAGCATACAGAATACAGATTTTGAACTTGCTTATGATTTAATTGTGAGTTAATCTTAACAATGAGATTTACCTGGTTCTTACAAGTGCCAAAATCACTTATTTAATCGCAATAAATCCTTATATTTACGACAAAATTTTAATCAACATGAGTTATATTCCAGTATTAGATTTGGCTGATTATTTATCAGGTGATGAAGCAAGAAGACAAAAATTTATTCAGGGTTTTGGAAAAGCATATTCTGAAATCGGATTTGCTGCTATCGAAAATCATGGCATTCCGCAAAGTGTAATCGATAAATATTATGGTTTAGTAGAGCAATTTTATGCTTTACCATTAGAAACCAAATTGAGCTACGAAAAAGTAGAATATGCCGGCCAACGTGGTTATACTTCTTTTGGACGTGAAAAAGCGAAACAAAGCGAAGTGGCTGACTTAAAAGAATTTTGGCAAGTTGGACAATATATTGAAGATGGTGAAGTAATGCCTGCTGATGATTATCCAGATAATATTGAAGTTGCTGAATTGCCGGAATTTAATGAAACAGGCAGACAATTATACAAAAGCTTTGAAAATTCGGGCAGACATTTATTGCGTGCTATTGCTGAATATTTAGGTTTAGATGTGAACTATTTTGATCCAAGAATTCACAATGGAAACAGCATTTTACGTGCTATTCATTATCCACCAATTACGCAAGAGCCAAAATCTGCAATACGTGCAGAAGCACACGAAGACATTAACTTAATTACTTTGTTAGTTGGTGCAAGCGCAAGTGGTTTGCAAGTGCAAGATGTTGAAGGCACTTGGCACGAAGCACAAGCTTCGCCAACGCAAATTATGGTAAATGTTGGCGATATGTTGCAACGTTTATGCAACAATAAACTAAAATCAACAACACATCGAGTGGTAAATCCACCAAGAGAACAATGGCACACACATCGTTATTCTATACCTTTCTTTTTGCATCCAAGAAGTGAAGTACGTTTAGATTGTTTAGAAAATTGCATTGATAGTGAATATCCAATTGCATACGAGCCAATTACTGCAGGCGAATATTTAGATGAACGATTAAGAGAAATTGGATTGAAAAAATAAATTAGCTAATTATTTATTTATGCCTTCGACTTTATCAATAAAATTGGGTGATTTTTTGTACAAGAACTTGTTTCCTGTTTACAATCTGATTTATCCAATTTTTAAAAAAAATCAAGATAAACATGAAATTGCTTTATTGAATAAATACATAAAAAAAGGCGATGTTGTGTTGGATATTGGCGCAAACATTGGCTTCTACACCAAAATATTGTCTGAATTAGTTGGTGAAACTGGGAAAATTTATGCATTTGAACCAGACAAAAAAAACTTTTCGCATTTACAAAAAAATGCCGGCAATTTAAAAAATGTTGACCTGATCAACAAAGCAGTAAGCGATAAAACCGGAACGATTACTTTGTATCAATCTGACTTATTAAACGTAGATCATAAAACATACGAAACAAAAGATTTTACGTCAAAAACAGAAATTGATTGTGTTGCAATGGACGATATTATTCCAAATAAAAAAGCAGATTTCATTAAAATAGATATTCAGGGTTTTGAATACTTTGCGTTTCAAGGAATGAAAGAAATTTTTAAGCAAAATGAAGACTTAAAGATTATTGCAGAACTCTATCCGTATGGCTTAAATAATTCAGGTGTTAAAGTAGATGAGTTTGTTTCTTTCTTGCGAAACAGCGATTTATATATTTATAAAATGTCAGAAAATACTTTAACGATTCTAACAGATGATGATGTAAAACAATTGAATACTGAAAATTACAGAATTCATATCGTCGATATTTTATTGAGTAAAAAACCAATTGTATGAGTAAAAATAAAAAACCGTTAACGCCAATAAAATCAACCACTAACGACACGGTAAGGAAGGCAAATGCTGACAAAAAAACGGTTACTACTTCTTCGTTTTCGTTGTTTGACTCGTTAGAAAATCATTTCAATAACAAACAAACTATATACTTAATTGCAAGTGTTGTGTTGGCTGCAATCTTTTCTTATTTATGTTTTGATGTAAAAATTTCGTTGGCAAATGACGATGCTTTATACATAGAAGCTGGTGCAAAATATGCGAATGCTTTTTTCAACCACGATTCATTTTATTTAGCAAATGCACCATTGTATCCAATGCTTTTAGGTTTAGTGATAAAAGTCGTTGGTGTGAAATTAATTACGTTGAAAGTATTTTCTGTAATACTATTTTGCGCTGGAATTGCATTTATTTTTTATGCTTTCAGAAACCGAATTCCGTTTATTATTTTAATTCCGACACTTTTATTAACTGCAATAAACTTTCCGTATCTAATGTACGCAAGTTTAACCTATTCGGAATGTTTGTACTTAGTTATTATCGGAATTTCATCGTATATTTTATTAAGAAGTTTTGAAAAAATTGAATCAACCGAATCGTTTTCGCAGCAATCCATTTTGCCAATTATAGCTATTGGTTTCGCTGGTTTCTTATTTTTAATTACCAGAAATATTGCGGTAATCGCTATTGTTCCAATCGTCTTGTTTTTAGCTTACAGAATGAGATTTATCGAGGCTGGTGCATCGATTGCAAGCTTTGGCGCATTTTATTTCTTATATAAACTAGCCATCAAAGTGATTTGGAAAATCGATGGCTCTCAATATGCATCGCAAAGTGGAATTATCTTTAATAAAAATGCATACAATCCAAGTTTAGGAAAAGAAACATTTGGCGGTTTTATCACGCGTTTAATTGAAAATTCGCAAATTTATATTGGACAACGTTTTATGTATGTGCTTGGTTTTCGCGAAGAGATATCATCAGCAGTTGGAGCCGATGGAAACATCACAGAATATACATCCACCAATAAATTAATTGCGCTTGCTTTCATTGGAATTGTTTTGGCATCACTTTATTACATGCACAAAAACAAACAATATGTATTGCTTTTTTCTACCTTATTTTTCTCGGTTTTATTAGGAACAACGTTTGTTGCGCTTCAAACTTCTTGGGGCCAAACTCGATTAATTATGGTGTATTTACCATTGATTTTATTTTCCATTTTATACCTTTTTTATGCTATCGGCAAAGAATACTCATTCCTTCAATTTTTATTGCCATCAGTATTTGTTGTTTTATATTTTTCGAGTTTATCAGCTACGCTAAAACAAGTGCAAGAACGCTATCCAGTTTTGCAAATAAACATGAACGAAGATCCAACGTATGGCTACACAACAGATTGGCAAAATTATATTAAAATGACAAAATGGTGTGCTCAAAACTTACCAAACGAAACCAAACAAATTGCTGTTCGAAAAGCGCCAATGTCCTATATTTTTTCAGATGGAAAAGAATTTTATCCAATTTATAACACACCATATCAAGATGCAGATTCGTTGTTAACACCTTTCCGATTATCAAAAGTAAACTACATCATGCCTGCAAAATTGCGCGTTGTGCAAGATCAATATATTGAAGGTCAATTCATTTCAACTGTACATCGATACATGGCATTTATTGCGCAAAAATATGGCGATCGCGCGTTTTCTTATGTACATCATGAAGGCGAGCAAGAAGAAGCTGTTTTGTATAAAATCAATTGGAATTACATCGATTCCATTAAACCATACCTTAAATAATTATTGGATAATACATGCATTGGTTTCTTTTCTTTTTTTGAAGTATCTTTGCAATTAGCACACTATATATATGAACATCGTTCTCAGAAATCTTCCTTTAACACGCATCAAAATATTTGGTGCAAAAATCCTATTGTTTTTTACATCCTTTTTTGTAAACACAAAAAAGAAACATCTTATAAAAAGAAACGACATCAATTTTGAAGTTGACTTAACAGAAGGTATCGACCTTTCATTATATCTTTTCAATAATTTTCAGTCACATGTGTATGAAAATAAATTTGTGCAATTAAAAAATGATGATGTCATTTTTGATATTGGTGCAAACGTTGGAATTATGTCGTTGAACTTTGCCAACAAAGCACGCAACGGAATAGTATATGCATTTGAGCCAACGCATTATGCTTTGAAAAAATTATACAGAAACTTAGAACTTAATCCAGAATTAGCAAAAAATATTGTGGTAACGAATTGTTTTGTTTCGGCTAAATCTGATGACAATCCAAATATCGTTGCCTTTTCATCTTGGAGTTTAACCAACAGAACCGATAGCGACCACGAACATCATTTGGGAACGCCAATGTCTGCTGATGGTGTGCCATCTATTACGATGGATGATTTTGTAGAAAAGAACAACATCACCAAATTAGATTTTATAAAAATTGATACGGATGGTCACGAGTTTGAAGTATTTATTGGTGCAAAAAAATCACTTCAAAAATTAAGACCGAAAATAATTTTCGAATTAGGTTTATATGTAATGACTGAGAAAAATTTTAGTTTTGATTTTTACGCAACCTATTTTAACGATTTAAATTATACGTTGTACGACTCAAGCAACTACGAAAAAATCACCATAGAAAATTATGCGAATCACTTGCCAAAATATGGCAGCATTGATGTTTTAGCTATTCCAAATTAATTTGTAAAAATGGAAATCTCAACACGTAAACACACCATTTTAAAGCACTTTGAAGCTGTTGCATCTAATTATTTGCAATATAGAAATCGATTTTCGTATTACGGAAAAGACATCATCAATTACCTTAATTTCTTTGTTAGCGAAACGGATAGTGTGTTGGAAATTGGGTGTGGTTGTGGTGAAACCATTCATGGTTTAAAAGCAACAAATAAAACTGGAATCGATTTTTCAACAAAGATGATTGAAGTGGCAAAAGCCAATTTTGCAGATGTTGATTTTTATGTGATGGATGCCGAAAACATTACATTAGATAAAAAATTCGATGTTATTATTTTCAATAACATTATTGGTTATTTAGATAATATTCAGGATGTGTTTTATGCAATCAAAAAAAATTGCCACGAACACACGCGCGTTATCATTTCTTACTATAATCATTACTGGGAACCGATGCTAAATTTCGGCGAAACGATTGGTTATAAAAAGAAATCACCACAACAAAACTGGTTGGATGCAAAAGACATTTCCAACCTTTTATATCTATCTGGATTTGAAACGTACCGAACAAACAAACGTTTATTATTACCGATAAATATTCCAATTGTTTCCTGGTTTTTTAATAAATATTTGGCAAAATTGCCTCTTATAAAATCGCTTTGTTTAAACCAATTTTTGTTTGCGCGTCCGTTTTTAAATTATAAAGATGAAGAAGTAAATGAAAAATATTCGGTGAGTATTTGCATTCCAGCTCGCAACGAAAGTGGCAATATTGAAAACGCTATTTTGCGCTTACCTAAGTTTGCAAAACATCAGGAAATTATTTTTATTGAAGGAAATTCTTCAGATGATACTTGGCAAAAAATACAAGAAATACAGGAGAAATATCGTGATTCACACGATATAAAAATTGGCCAGCAAGACGGAAAAGGAAAAGGCGATGCAGTACGTAAAGGATATGCCATGGCAACTGGTGACATCTTGATGATTTTAGATGCTGACTTAACGATGCCACCAGAAGAATTACCTAAGTTTTATAATGCGATTGCATCCGGAAAAGGCGAGTTTATTAATGGTTCGCGTTTGGTGTATCCAATGGATAAAGAAGCGATGCGGTTTTTAAATACTTTAGGAAATAAATTTTTCAGCAAAGTATTTTCCTGGTTATTAGAACAACCTATTAAAGATAGTTTGTGCGGCACCAAAGTGATGTTCCGAGAAGATTATATGAAGTTGATTGCCAACCGCAAATTCTTTGGCGATTTTGATCCATTTGGCGATTTTGATTTGTTGTTTGGTGCGTATAAACTCAATCTGAAAATTATTGATTTACCTATTCGCTATCGCGAACGCACGTATGGTGACACGAATATTTCGCGTTTCACCAACGGATTTATGTTGTTAAGAATGTGCTGGTTTGCTGCTGGAAAAATTAAGTTTTGGTAGAAATTTCACGCAAATAAAAAATAAAAAAGACGCAAATAAATTGCGTCTTTTTTTATAATTAAAATCTTGTGTCTACTTTTCTTGAATCTATTTCTCTAAATCTTCTTTCGGCTTTTTCTCTTTCTTATTCGCGATGAAATATTTCAAGAAAATAACTTCTTTTTCTGAAAGGAAACGCCATTTTCCGCGTGGCACATTTTTCTTCGTTAAACCAGCGTATAATACTCTGTCCAACTTCGTTACTTCATATTCTAAATGCTCAAAAATACGTCTTACAATACGGTTTTTGCCACTGTGCAATTCAATGCCAACATATCTATCGTCGCCTCGTGGCAAGGTATATTCAACATGATCAACAGATGCTTTGCCGTCTTCCAAAACCAAACCTTCTCTGATTTTTAGTAAATCTTTTTGATCTAACGGTTTGTCTAATTCTACCTGATATACTTTCGTTACTTCACCACTTGGATGCGATAACTTTTGTGCCAGTTCACCATCATTCGTCAATAAAATAACACCTGTCGAATTTCTATCCAATCGTCCAACTGGATACAAGCGCGCATCTTTCACGGTACTTACTAATTCCATCACTGTTTTGCGTTCTCTATCGTCAGAAACCGTAGTCAAATAGCCTTTCGGTTTGTTTAGTAAAATATAGATTTTGCGTTCGTTCTGAACTCGTTTGTTTTTAAATTTTACGATGTCTTTCGGCAACACTTTGTAACCCATTTCTAACACAGCCACATCATTTACGGTAACGTATCCAGCTTTAATATACTCATCGGCTTGACGGCGCGAACACACACCTGCATTCGAGATAAATTTATTTAAACGCGTTTCTTCGTCAGCTGATTTTTTTTCTACAGGTGGCGTGAAATTGCGAACAGCATGTTCTATTTTGCCGGCAAATGGGTCGTTATTCCTTTTTTCAAACTTCTTATTTTTTAGAAAGTTAGTTTTGTTGGGCGACGTCGACGGATTGATGGTTGTTCTCGATATTCTCTTTCTCACCTATTTGGTTTTGTAGTTCTTCAAATTCTTTCAATTTTGGTAAATCATCTAACGAA
The DNA here is from genome assembly GCA_938008535.1 of uncultured Saprospirales bacterium. Classification (GTDB taxonomy): domain Bacteria; phylum Bacteroidota; class Bacteroidia; order Chitinophagales; family JADIYW01; genus JADJSS01. The sequence goes on from CALLKF010000114.1 coordinate 44,208, forward strand.
TTGATGCCAAAATAGTCTAAAAATTGTTGCGTTGTTTTGTATAATAAAGGTTTGCCTGGCTCTTCGCTTCTACCAGCAATTTCAATTAATTCTTTTTCTACGAGTTTTTGTACCGTATAATCTGCATTCACACCACGAATGGTTTCTATCACGTGCTTTGTAACTGGTTGTTTATACGCAATAATTGCCAATGATTCCAGTGCAGCAGTGGTTAAACGTTTCACCGTATTTCTATTTAAAAATGCAGAAACCGCATGATGATAATCGGCTTTGGTTAAAAACTGATAGCCACCGCCAACTTCACCTAATTCGAAAGGAAATAAATCATTGTTGTATTTTTCTTTAATAACGAAAATCACGCCTTCAATTTCTTCCGTTGTAAACAGCGTTTCAGTTTGTTTATTTAAATACGTTAATAATTCGTCCACTTTAATTGGACTTTCAGCAGCGAAAATGATTGCTTCTATATTTTTTTGTACTTCTTCCACGATGTAAAGATAAGAAATAGATGTGAGATTTAGATTTGAGAATTGGTATTTTTGGTTAAGTGTCACCAAAAGCGAATAAATTAATTTGTATAGCAAAAGATGGTCTATTATATTTGGAATTAAAATCCAGAAATGGAAACATCACCGAAATTCTCTACTATTGACGAGTACCTTGCATTACAGACGAAAGAAGTTCGTGCTATTTTGCAGCAGTTACGTCAAACCATACAAAAGGCAGCACCTGATGCCGAAGAAGTTATCAGCTATTCCATGCCTGCGTTTAAATTTCATGGAATGCTGGTGTGGTTTGCCGCATGGAAAAATCACTATGGAATTTATGTTCCTTCGGTTTTAGCGATTTTCAAAGATAAACTTGCTGCGTACGAAACGACAAAAGCAACCGTTCGTTTTCCGTATGATAAACCTATTCCGAAAAAGCTAATTACTGAAATAATACAATATGCAGCACAGGAAAACCTGCGCAAGAAAGTGCTGAAAGAACAGGCAACGTCTAAGAAAGTTAAACGATAATAAATAACTGCTTCACCTTTTTTTATTTTACACCATATCATCATCCTTAACTTCCTTCTTCTTTTTTCCTGGTGATGGCTTATAGACAAACTGCTTCTGTTTGGCGTAATCATCCTGATACACGCGCTGTGCGGCTTTGTTGATGTGCGCCATGATTTTATAACAAGTATTTAAAACAATAATGCGTTCTTCTGTGGTTTTTGGGCGCTCTTTTTTAAATGATTCTTGTGATGTATTGGTGTTTTGAAGTTCTAATTTTACGGTGTTAATGTCGGCAATATCTGCCGCCGTCATGCCTTTTGCTATCAGTTCAGTGGCGTATTTTTGGCACTTTTCATACATCTTGTCCATAAACACAATCATCTTCGCCTTGTTTTTGCGCACGCTGAGGTAGTCGTTAAAACCAAACTCGCCCTGCGTAGCCACACTGTTCTCAAATGCTTTTTCTGCAAAATAGCGCACGTCGGTATATTTGCCGCGCGCCTTGTCCATCACCTTTGCCACTACTTCGGTTTTGTGCGCCTGCTGCGAACGAATTACATAATCTGCACCTGCTGTATCGGCAGCTTCGATGGCAAGCATATACTCATCGGCATAGGCAACATCCAAGGTAGTATCGTACGCGGTGAATTTATCGATCTCACTCAAAAAGAAGTGGTGCATCGTGCGCGCTGTGCTCGACATAAAGGCATCTCTGCCTCTGTACGCTCTGTAGATTTTTTTAGATTCCATAGTTTTATTGGTTAAATGATTAATTACATATACTAAAATAGTCATTTTGGTAAATTAATTAAATTATTTAAGATAAGATATTTACACTATGACGAAATGTTGTTGATAAATGCGTCTTTTCGGCGTCTTTTTATCGCTTGTCAGCCAATGTTTGATGTGTTCCACAAAATGCCTGATACATTCCACGTTGTTTTTAATATATTCCATTAAATCTTTGATTTGTTCCACATCTTCTTTAATATATTCCAGCATGTTTTTAATATGTTCTACGTTGTCTTTGATTCATTCCACATATTCTTTAATATATTCCACGTTATCTTTATATCATTCCACCATAACTTTGATTTGTTCCACATATTCTTTAATACGTTCCACTAGTGGAATGGATTAAAAACATAGTGGAACAACTTATGCATAAGGTGGAACGATATAATCATAAAGTGGAATGTATCAAAGAACATTTGGAATAGTACATGCATTGAATGGAATATATTAAAGACAACGTGGAAGAATACATGCATTACATGGATTATATTAAGCATAACATGGAATGATATAAAGACAACGTGGAATGTATCATGCATAATGTGGAATAGCTCGTGCATGGTGTAACAATCGGTAAAAATCTACTGACTTCCAACAACTGTGCTCTGTAAATTGTTAAAACAAAAAAACCGGACACTTGCGTATCCGGTTCGGTATGTATAGTATAAATAACTTGTATCTAATAACCTAACAATCTCTTTAACTAGCCGTTGCTTAATGCCGCAGCACCTGAAACGATCTCTGATAACTCGGTGGTAATGGCCGCCTGACGTGCGCGGTTATACATAATGTTCAATTGTTTCAATAACTCGTTCGCGTTCTCTGTTGCTTTATCCATCGCCGTCATACGAGCGCCATGTTCTGAAGCGTTTGAATCTAACAAGTAACGGAAAAACTGTGTTTTTAAAATCTTCGGAACCAAATCTTTCAAAATTTTATCTTGAGTTGGCTCAAACATATAATCTGCCTTTCCTTTCGATGCGCCTTTTGCAGGAACTATCGTTTGAATTGGTAAAAATTGCTCTGTAGATGGAATTTGAGTAGCTGCATTTTTAAATTGTCCGTACACTACTTCTACCACATCATATTCTTTTTGCTCAAACGCATACATAATAAACTCAGCCGCTTTCGATGCATTCTCAAACGTTAAGTTGGAATATAAACCTGCGTAATCGTTATTTACTTTATGTTTTGATGATGATTTGAAAGCATCAAAACCTTTCTTACCAATCGATAAAATTTGTACTTTTCCTTTCGCAGCTAATTCAGGATATTTTTCATTGATTAATACTTTTGCAGATTTTACCGAGTTGGCGTTGAAACCACCGCACAAACCTTTATCAGAAGTAATAACCACAATCAATACTTTATTGATGGCACGTTGAGTTGCAAATGGCGAACTCATTTCGCCACCTAAATTAGAAGCGATATTTTGTAAAACATTATTTAATTGATCTGCATACGGACGAATTTGCACAATGCGCTCGGTTGCTCTTCTCAACTTAGCAGCCGATACCATTTTCATAGCTTTAGTGATCTGTGTGGTTGATTTCACAGATGCCATTCTTAATCGTACTTCTTTTAAATTTGCTCCCATTTTTATTTAGAGTTTGAGATATGAGATGTGAGATGTGAGAAGATTTTCTCGTATCTCATCTCTCTAATCTATTCATCTATTACGCATAAGCGCCTTCCATAGATTTTGCTAATGCTTCTACTTTTCCGGTAGCTTCATCACCTAATCCGCCTTTTTTAAATTCTGCTAATACTTCAGGATGTTTTGCTTCTAAAGCTGATAAGAAATCTTCTTCAAATGCACGAACTTTTTCAACTGCTACGTTTTTCAATAAACCTTTAGAACCTAAGTAGATAATTGCTACTTGTTTTTCAACCGTTACCGGTGAATATTGTGGTTGTTTTAAGATTTCAACGTTGCGTTTACCTTTGTCAATTACCGATTTTGTTGCAGCATCTAAGTCAGAACCAAATTTAGCGAACGCTTCCAACTCACGGAATTGCGCTTGGTCTAATTTTAAGGTACCAGCAACTTTTTTCATCGATTTGATTTGTGCATTACCACCAACACGCGATACCGAAATACCTACGTTAATTGCAGGACGCACACCAGCGTTGAATAAGTTAGCTTCTAAGAATATTTGTCCATCGGTAATCGAAATTACGTTTGTTGGAATATATGCAGAAACGTCACCTGCTTGTGTTTCAATAATCGGCAATGCCGTTAATGAACCACCACCTTTTACTCTTCCTTTTAATGATTCTGGTAAATCATTCATTGTTTGAGCGATCTCGTCGTTGTTAATTACTTTCGCAGCACGCTCTAATAAACGTGAGTGAAGGTAAAATACGTCACCTGGATATGCTTCACGTCCTGGAGGTCTTTTTAATAATAAAGAAACCTCACGATAAGCAACAGCTTGTTTAGATAAATCATCATAAACAATCAATGCTGGACGACCAGTATCTCTGAAAAACTCACCGATTGCAGCGCCTGCGAATGGTGCGTAGAACTGGATCGGAGCCGGATCTGCAGCTGATGCAGAAACTATAACCGTATAAGGCATTGCGCCGTTTTCCTGTAATGTTTGTGCAATATTTGCAACCGTAGATGCTTTTTGACCGCATGCTACATATATACAAAACACAGGCTCGCCTCTGTCGTAAAATTCTTTTTGGTTGATGATAGTATCAATTGCAATCGCAGTTTTACCTGTCTGGCGGTCACCGATGATTAACTCACGCTGGCCACGTCCAATTGGAATCATCGCATCGATAGATTTGATACCAGTTTGTAACGGTTCAGTTACTGGTTGACGATAGATAACACCAGGTGCTTTTCTTTCCAACGGCATCGTGAATAACTCACCAGTAATGGGTCCTTTTCCGTCGATTGGTTGTCCAAGTGTATTAACAACACGACCTAACATGCCTTCGCCTACATTCAACGATGCAATTAAGCCGGTACGTTTCACGCTGTCACCTTCTCTGATCTCATCAGATGCACCCATCAATACCACACCTACATTGTCTTCTTCCAAGTTCAATGCAATTGCACGCATTCCGTTAGCAAATTCAACTAACTCACCGGCTTTCACTTGCGATAAGCCGTACACACGTGCGATACCATCACCTACTTGCAATACCGTTCCTACTTCTTCCAGTTGTGCTTCAGTTGAAACGTTTCCTAATTGTTGACGTAGTATAGCTGAGATTTCGTCTGGTCTTACTTCTACCATTTTATTTAAATTTATCTTAGTTTAAAGAAATTCCTGTTTTTATTTTATTCAATTTATTTAGCACAGAATTATCGTATTGTTTGTCGCCAAAGTTTACAATGAAACCGCCTAAAATAGATGCATCCACTTTTTTATTAATTTTTACATTTGGAAAACCAGATTTAGATTTAATGAAACTGCTAATTTTTTGTTCATTAGCTGCGTCTAATTCTGTTGCTGTAATAACAGTTACTTCTGAAATTCCTTTGTTTAAATTATATAATTTGAAAAAAGAAGCGAACACTTGTTGTATGTACGTTTCTCTTCCATGATTTATTAATAATTCTAAAAATTGATTAGTAAGCTTGCTTACTTTGCCACCAAAAATTTCTGTAGTAATTGTTTGTTTCTTTGCGGCACGAATAATTGGACTTTTATATACCGCTTTTAATTCTTTACTAGAATTAATGGCTGTTTCGATAACGTTTAAATCTGCAAAAACAGTATCTAATGCGCCATTTTTAGTGGCTTCATCAAATAGAGATTTTGCGTATCGTATGGATAATTTTTCCGCTGACATTAGTTTACGTTAATTTTTTCTACCAAAGAATTGATGTACGATTGATGTTCTTTTGAAGAATCTAATTCTTTACCGATTACTTTTTGCGCAATTTCTAAAGACAATTTGCTTACTTCGTTTTTCACTTCAGCTAAAGCTGCTTTCTTTTGAGCATCAATTTCAATTTTAGCAGAAGCTACGATTTTAGCGGCTTCATCTTTAGCAGAATTATGTGCTTCAGTTACAATAGAATCTTTCAATTCTTTTGCTTCTTTTAAAATTTTTGCACTTTCTTCACGCGCTTCTTTTAATAAAGATGCGTTGTTAGATTGCATTTGTTGCACTTCTTGTTTTGCATTCTCAGCAGCAGATAAAGCGTCTGAGATGGTGTGTTCTCTATCCTTAATAGCTTTGGTAATAGGTTTAATTGCAAATTTACCTACTAACAACCAGAATGTCAAAAACACTAAGGTTGTCCAAAAAACCAAACCTAAATCCGGTGTCAAGAGCGACATTGGATCAAATCCTAATAGCATAAGCTTAGATTTTAATGCTCACAAAGTGAGTAGTTAATAATATTACTTGTTCATCAAGAATGATAAGATCATACCGATAATTGCAGCACCTTCAATTAAAGCTGCTGCTAAAATCATAGCACCTCTAATTTCGTTTGTTGCTTCTGGTTGACGTGCAATACCTTGTACTGCGTTGCTACCTACTAAACCGATACCTAATCCTGCTGCTATTGCTGCTAAACCTGCTCCGATTGCTGCTAAACCTGTCATAATTTAATTTTTTAAAGTTGTTTTATATAAATAATTAATGTTTTTCTTCTGCATGATGGTGGTCTTCAATAGCTGCTCCTATGAAGATTGCCGTTAATAAAGTAAATACGTACGCTTGTAAGAAAGCAACAAATAATTCCATTGCATTTACAAACAATAATATAGGAATTGCGATGGCACCACCAGCAGTTGCACCACCAATAGTTGTACCCATTTTTCCCATAATAAATATTAAACTTACAATTGCTAATACTGCAATATGACCACCAGTGATGTTGCCAAATAAACGCAACATTAAAACTGCTGGTTTTAAGATAACGCCTAATAACTCAATTGGTGTTAAAATAATTAAAACCCATTTTGGAACACCAGGCATTGCAAAAATATGTTGCCAATAATGTTTATTGCCATTTAAGTTAATTAATAACAAAGAACACATTGCTAAAACTAATGTAAACGATATGTTTCCCGATGAATTGATACCACCAATAAATGGTACTAGTCCTAAAAGATTATTAATTAAAATAAAGAAGAAAACACAAATTAAATATGGTAAGAATTTCTCGTATTGAGTTCCTAAATTTGGTTTAGCTACTTCATCAATTAAGAATTGAATAATTGGTTCGAAAAATGATTGAATACCTTTTGGTGCTTTTCCAACATTTTTTACATAAGAAACTTTGATTACAAAGAAAATAACTGTTAGAATTAAAAATCCTAATAACATATTGAAAACATTCTTAGTAATAGAGAAATCATAGAATGTATCGCGAGTACCTGTAACAGCATCAACAACACGACTAGTGTGGTGATCCATTTTATAACCTTCGTAACCTTCTTCTGAATGATGCAATTTAGATGATAGAAAAACTGATAATTTACCTGTAGTTTTATTATAAAGAATGCAAGGTAGTGGTAAGCTAATATGCTTTTCTTGTTCACCGTCTTTGATAGTAGCAATATGATTCTCGTTTGCATCTGCAACGTGATTCATAATGTGCTCCACTACTTCAGAGGCAACATCTTCTTTTTTATCTTCATTACCTTTTACAATTTCAGTATTTGCTTTAGAAACAAACGACATCATAAAAAGGAATAGGAAACTGTATATGTATAATTTTTTTACCACTGAGCTATTAAATTGCGGTGCAAAGGTACGAATTTGTTGAGGAATTTTGGAAGTAGATTCAAATTAAATGTGTGTTAAGTAGAAAATAAAAAAGCTGCAATTTTGTATTGCAGCTTTTGTAAATTTTGTATGTAATCTATTAATGTTGGTCTTCTGGAAAACCTGAATCTCTGTGACCAGCGAATAAATAATGATAACCTGGGTCTTGTTCTGGGAATTCTAAATTAATAAAGATACTATCAACAACGTTACCAGATGGTAGTGTTACTGCGCTTTTAACTATTTTACCTTCTTTAACAGTAACTGTATTATAAATATTTGTAACTGGATCGAAATCTACCAAGTTTTTAACTGTTGCTGGTTTAAAAGTTAAATTAGCATAATCGATTGGTAGTTTACATTTAACAAACCAAGGAAATAAAGACAATGCTGGTGTAGCTGGGTATCTTTCTGAGAAAACAAGAGAATCTGTTGAGTTATCAGAAGTATTAGAAGTAACAAGATACCATTCTCCTAAATCATGATAGGTATAAATTAGATAATCATCATCTGGGTCGATTTTACCATTATCATTTTCATCGCCATATAATTCCATATACCAACGGCCTGCCATATTAACAGCATTACTCACTGGTGCTTTATATTCTTCTTTCTTACAAGCAAAAAACAATGATGAAGTTGCAATAAAAAGTAAGAGTATTTTTGAATAATTTTTCATATTACGTATTTATTATATTTAAATAATTAATTAATTTTTTGTCCAAGTTCTAGAAAATGTGGTTCCTGGAGCAACTGGTAATAAGAAAGCTGCTGCTAATTTACCAGTAGCTTCATTCCAAGAAGCTGCACCACCATCAGAGTAATTTCCACCAGAAACAAATGGTCCTGATAAAATGTTAAAAGTAGATCCGTCTGTTGTATACATATAAGCTGGGAAAATTAATAAAACATTGTTACCATTTGAACCATATATATTTGTAGAATAATAAACATGATTGCCTAAAGAACTAACTTTCATTGTAGGAATTGGTGATGGTCTAGATGGTGTTGTAAGAACGAAATTACCAACAACAGCAGGCACATCAATTGCATCAGCAGGAACTACAACAACTACTCTTTCTTGAGAAGCACTAATTCCATCTTCATTTTCAGCAGAATAAAGAACTGAATAAACACCTTCCGTCGTGTTATCAACTGTACTTACAGTTTCAAAATCAATTGGTGCACCATTTACAGTAACTTCTGCACCTGCATCTTCATAAGTATCGCCAACTGTAATAACAACAGTTGGAGCGCCTTTTAGTTCAATTACAGGCCAAAAAGTTGCTTTAGATGGTTGTAAATCTTTTTTACAACCTGTAAAAATCATAGTTGATGTAGCAACTAGAATTAAGAAGAGCGATTTAATATTATAATTTTTCATGAGTTTAATTTTAATTTTATTAATTAATCAACGTCCCAAAATCTTTTATCTGTAACTCTTCTGTTAGCAGGTGTATTTGGATTTAAACTTGTTTCTTGCGTAGGATATATGAATGAAGTTGGATATTTATCTGCACCTAATGTTGTATTAATTGGTGAAGTATAAATACCTGTCGCAGCATCTGTAAATATATGATGTCCTGCTCTATCAAAACGCAATGTTTCTAACCAACCTTCTGCCATTTGCAAACCGTTCATTGAAATCCATTTTTGTATACCAAGAATATCTAACTGTTCATCAGTAGTTTTTCCTGAAAAAGCTAATGAAGTTAAATAGTCTGTAACTGGTGTTCCAGTAACACTGTAATATTCGCATGAAAGCGTTACTGCTTCTTCAAATAGCGCAGTCGCTTGAGCGTCAAATCCACCTATTCTAGTTAAAACCTCAGCTTGTAAAAATTTGCTTTCCCATGAACTAATAATAAACACTGGTACATTTGCTCCAAAAGTAAGTGTACTCGGTTTACAGAAACGTGTATTAAGTCCACCAGAAGGGTACAATGTAGTATTGTCATTAATATCTCCAGAATTAACTCCTTCATTACCACCAAGACCAGTACCACTTGTATAAATTTTATTTTTTCTAGGATCTGATAAATTAACTAAAGCTTGAACGCTAGAGTTTGCAGCCACATAATACATACCAGTAGCAGTTCTTGAAACAAAACGTGCATATAAAGGATTTGTATTACTACTAGAACCAAAATATTGTAATTTGCATTCATCACTACTTGAGCTAATAAACACACTACCTGGTGCATCCATTAATGCTTTAGCATCTGCATATTTACCTTGACGAACAAGAACTTTTAATTTTAACGTATTAGCAAATATCTTCCATTTCGCTAAATTTCCTGCATATACTAAATCGTTAGATGTAGGTACTAAATACTCAACACCTGTTTTTGGATTGATTGCACCTTCTTGATTAATTTGGTCAACACCTTCATCAATTAAATCAATTAAAGCTGCATATACATCTTCCGGTTTATCGAATTTAGGAGTTAGAATACCTTCAGCTCCTTTTAATGCTTCACTAAAAGGTGCATCACCGTGTAAATCCACTATCATTTGATAAAGATAGGCAGACATTACTTTACCAATACCAGCATAAACAACTTCATCTTTTTTGTTCATTGCATCTATGTCAGCTAAAGTACGTGCATACGCTCTTGTCCAAGCAGTTTCAACGTCAGCAGTGTTCATGTTGTAATATTCTAAATTTGCAGTAGATACACCATAACCACCTGTCCAATATTGAGCCCACATTGAACCCACATAATTCCAAGTATTGCCCACTGTTAGTCCTAATTCTACTTGAGCTGCTGGCAAAATTAAATTAGAAGTAGCATCAAGTGGATTATTTGGATCAACATTTACATCAAGTACTTTTTTACAAGATGTATTTGTAATTATTGCCATCAGAGTAACAATTACAAATAAATTATATTTTATTTTTTTCATAATATTAAAATATTTTAATTAAAATTTAATTTTTAAATCAAAACCAACACTTCTTGTTTGAGGTGTAGAACTGAACTCTAAACCTTGAACGTCACCTGCTCCACCAAATGAATTTGATTCTGGGTCAGCAAATACATTTTCTTTAGGCAACCAAAACTTAAGATTATTTGCTATTAAAGACAAAGTAATTGCAGATAATGGTGTGTTTTTAAAGAATTTTTTACTGAATGTATAAGCAAGACTAACTTCTCTTAATTTGATATAACTTGCATCAATTAAATTTTGTGATTCTGGAAGACTACCAACAATGTTATACAAATTAGTAACAGGTGTTGTATTTTCTACATAACGCGGTGTTCCTATACCACCATTTGCATCTTGTACACTTGTTGGTACTATGTATGGTTCTCTGTTGTTTAATAAAGAACTTAAAGAAGTACCGTTAAAATCAGTTGCTGCTTTAGTTCCAGAATAGAATGTACCACCTTCTTTAATATCAAACTGAATACCAAAAGATAAACCATTCCATGATAATGTTGATCCCAATCCAATAGTATATTTAGGTATATAAGAACCAAAATAAGAGTAATCTGTTGATTCAATTGGAACGCCTAAGTTGTTAACAACAATATTACCATTAGGGTCTCTCACATAATCTGTCGCTTTAAAAGTACCGAAAGGTAATCCCTCTTTAGCAACTATTTGAACACCACCAGTATTTAAAGCAATTTCGTCTGTTTCATCAGATACTTTTAATACTTTGTTATTAAGTTTAGAGAATGCCAAATTAATATCCCAATTAATATTTTTAATATTTCTTAAAACGCTCACTCTAGCCAATAACTCGTGAGAGATATTTCTAATTTTACCAATATTTTTTGCAGTTACTCTGTAGCCAGAAGAAGCTGGTAGAGATACGTCTACTAATAAATCTTTAGATGTTCTATGTCTAAATGTATATTCTAAATTAAGGTATTCTTTTAAGAATGTAATATCAGCACCCGCTTCATATTCAATTGTAATCTCCGGTTTTAAATTAGGATTTCCAATTCTGTTATCTAAAGTAAAACCACTCACATTTGAACCATTTAATCCAATTACAGGGAATACAACTTGTAAATTACCATCAGAATAATCATCAAAAACAGGGTTTGCATTGTAAACAGTATTTAATCTGTAAGCTAATGCATCTTTTCCTTGTGTACCAGCGTTAAATCTAAGTTTCATGTAGTTAAACCATTCAGATTTCTTTTTGAATGCTTCTGTAACTACAAAAGACAATCCACCTGCTTGATAATAATAACCTCTTTTACCTTCTGGTAATGTTGAAGACCAGTCATTACTGATAGTATAATCAGCGAATAACATATTTTTATAACCAAATGAAATAGTAGAATAAACGCCTAAGATAGCTCTGTTGGTTTTTTCATCTTGATTTAATGCATTTCCAGCAGAGTTGCTTAAGTTATAAAATCCTGGTACTACTAATCCACCTTGAGTATAACCTAAAACTCTATCTGAACTATTACCTGTATATCTAAATCCAGCTGTAACACCAATGTTAAAGTTTTTAACAACCTCTTTATCAAATGCAGCAATTAAATCTAAGTTTAATTGATTTCTTTTTTCTACTTCATGAGCATAGCTACCAGGATCAGATGCACCTTGTCCACTTTTAGGAACATAGCTATATTTTGGATTTTGTAAATCAATTTGGCTTAATGTAAAGTTATTACCAATTCTGCTGGTTAATTTAATATATTCAACAGGTTTGAATTCTAACTCAACTGAAGCTAATAAATTATCTGTTTTGTTGTTATTGTTAATGTTATTCATCAAATAATATGGATTGGCAGTATAACCACCATAATATCCGATAAAATTGTGATAATCACTATTGTAATCTCTTAATTCATTTAATGGAATGTTTGTAGCTTGTTGCAACAATGCTTGATAAGGACCACCAAAGTTTCCAGAGCTAGCTCCTAATAAAGCACGTTGATTTACTTTAGAGTATTGTACTTTAAAAGTACTTGAAAATTTCTCGTTAAATTTAGCAGATGCACTAGCAGTTAAAGAGTTTCTTTTGTAAAAAGTATTTTGAAAAATTCCTTTATTGTCTACATTACCATAAGAAAAATAGTAAGTAAATTTATCTGTACCACCTTCAACAGATAAACCAGAATTGTATGTTATGCCTAAATCTAATGCATCTTTTAATTGATTTTTTACTGCAGAATATGGTCTGATTAATTGTGAAGTAACTCCACTTGGTAATGTAATTGCAGGTGTCCATGGACGAACAACGCCATCGAAAGCAGGACCCCAAGAGAAGTTTTCAATTGGATCTGGCGTATTGTCATATCCTTGTCCAAATTTATCTTGTCTTTTAATTTGCAAGTAAGCCATTTGGAATGAAACACCTGAATTGATAGAAACACTAAATTTTTTATCTGCTTTATCAAATCCTTTTCCACTTTTAGTCGTAATCATAACAACACCATTTGTACCACGAGAACCATACTGAGCAACTGCTGCAGGACCTCTTAATACGGTAATAGATTCAACATCATCTGGATTGTAGTCATTACCTCTATTACCAAAGTCGATGTAGTTTGCGCTTGTGTTTAATCTACCGTTATTAACTTCATTATTAACTGGCACACCGTCAATCACGATTAAAGCGTTATTTCCACCTAAAAATGAAGTTTCACCACCAAGTACAATTCGCTTTGTAGATCCAGGCGCACCTGAAGCACTTGTAACACGAACTCCTGGTGTTTTGCTTTGAATAGCACTAAATACATCTGTTGAACCTTGAGCTAAATCTTCACTTTTGATTGTATTTACTTGGAAGTTAAGACTTCTTTTCTCTCTTTTGATAGCACCAGCTGTTACTACAACTTCTTCTAGTGCTTTTCCTTCAGCAGTCATAGCTGCATCAATTTTTAATGCAGTAATAGATTTTTCTAAATTGGTATACCCAATATATGAGAAAACTAAAGTAGTTACATCCTTTGGCAATTCTAATGAGTACTTACCGTCAATGTCGGTAACAGTACCTATCGTGGTTCCTTTTCCTGTAACGTTTACACCTATAAGTGCTTCGCCCGTCGCGGCATCTTTTATCGTACCACTAAGTGACCGATTCTGCGCATATACTTGTGCTGTTAATATCAGCCCAAATAACCATAAAAATAACGTTCTTTTCATAAAGACTAACTGGTTTTGTTAATAATTCTTAATAAGATTAAATGAATGTTAAAGTGCAATATTACTATATTTTTTTAAGAAACAAACATTTTTCTTAAGATTTTTTAAGATTTTTCTGGTCTTAACATTTTTATAAAATCTTATAAAATCAAATTATATAATCATTGTAACAAGCAGCATCCTTGTTTAATAGGTAATTACTTGCTCTTCGATGCTTGCAGGAATTTCTCTAAATTCGTATTGTTGATTGCGCAATCTCGGTTCGAAACCTGCTGCTTTTATAGCATCTTGAATGCTTTTTGATGTAAAACGATGTGGTGCGCCAGCCGCAGAAACGACATTTTCTTCTATCATTATAGAACCAAAATCGTTTGCGCCAGCACGCAAGCATAATTGCGCTATATTTTTACCGACTGTAAGCCAAGATGCTTGTATATTTTTGATATTTGGCAACATTATACGGCTTATAGCCAACATACGTATATATTCGTCACCAGTGACTTCGTTTCTGATATTTCTCATTTTTTTCAAAAGCGTGCCTTCGTCTTGGTATGGCCATGGAATAAATGCCAAAAACCCTTTCGCATCTACTGGTTTCTCGCTTTGCACTTGTCGAATCCATACCAAATGTTCCATGCGCTCGTAAATAGTTTCAATATGACCAAACATCATCGTTGCAGATGTTGTAATATGTAATTGATGTGCAGCACGCATGACGTTCAACCATTCTTCGCCACTGCATTTTCCTTTTGCTAACAAACGACGAACTCTATCGTTCAATATTTCAGCACCTGCACCAGGTAAGGAATCTAAACCTGCTTTTTTTAATGCTGTTAATGCTTCAGAATGCGTAATTCCTTCTAACTTGCAGATATGCGCAATTTCTGGTGGTCCAAGTGCATGTAATTTTATTTCTGGATAGATTTTTTTTATCGCAGCAAATGTATCGCAATAGAATTTTAATCCTAATTCTGGATGATGACCACCTTGTAATAACAATTGGTCACCACCATATTTAATCGTTTCTTCAATTTTTACTTTATAGGTGTCAATATCAGTTATATAAGATTCAATATGGCCTGGTTTTCTATAAAAATTACAAAATTTGCAATTCGCTACGCAAACATTCGTGGTATTTACATTTCTGTCAATTTGCCAAGTAACGATATTATCTGGTTTCTGAATCATGCGCAACTGATGCGCGATTGTCATCAATTCTGGTGTTGGTGCCTGTTCAAACAAAAAAACACCTTCTTCTTTGGAAAGAAATTCAAAATTGAGTGCTTTTTTATAAATTTCTGAAAGATTCATCTAATTCTATAACAACAGCAAAGGTAATATGTTGTTTACGCAAAATGGCAAAGTAAGTAAAGAAAAATAATTTTTAACTGTTTCATCGTTAATTGTAAATCGACGTTGTATTTTCGCAGCATGATAAATTTTTCTAAAGAAGTTTTACCAAATGGATTAACCTTTATTCATCATCACGATGAAACTACACCTTTTGTAGTGGTGAATACATTATACAATGTTGGTTCAAAAGATGAAGATGAAAAACGAACTGGTTTTGCGCATTTATTTGAGCATTTAATGTTTTCTGGCAGCAAACATTTTCCAGATTTTGACAAACCTTTGCAAGAAGCAAGTGGCGAAAACAATGCATTTACCAATAATGATTATACCAATTATTATGATGTTGTACCTGTGATTAATATAGAAATTCCATTGGCACTGGAAGCAGATAGAATGACACATTTGAATATCAACAAAAAATCGTTGAACGTACAACGCAAAGTGGTGTGCGAAGAATTTAAAGAAAACTATATCAACTTGCCTTATGGTAATGCATGGCATTTGTTGCGCGAAATGACGTATGAAAAACATCCATACAAATGGCCTACAATTGGTAAAGAATTGAAACATGTTGAAGATGCAACTTTGGAAGATGTGCAATGTTTTTACGATAAATATTACCAGCCATCGAATGCTATTTTAGTGGTTGCCGGAAATGTTTCCAAAGAAAATGCAAGCAGATTGGTAACTACTTACTTTGGAAATATTGAACCGAAAAAAGTAGAACATAAAACGTTTGATGAGCCAATACAAACTGCAGCAAAAACTAAAACCGTGTATGAAGATGTACCGTTGAATATGATTTATATTGCCTTTAAAATGTGCGACCGACTGCATCCTGATTATTATATTGCAGATTTGATATCAGATATTATGTCGACTGGAAATTCATCGCGACTAACACAGCGATTGGTAAAAAAAGAAAAAGCTTTTGTAAGTATCGAGGCATATATTACAGCGAGCAATGATATTGGTTTATTTTGTGTTGAAGGAAAAATTGCGGATGGCTATGATATTGAAAAAGCAACTGATTTAATTTGGCAAGAATTAACCTTATTGCATATCGAGAAAATTACGGATGTAGAGCTTTTAAAATGCAAAAATAAAATGCTGACTACTACCAAATTTGCCGAATCAAATTTGCTGAGTACCGCAATAAGTTTGGCTTATTATGAGGTTTTAGGCAACGCAAATTTAATTAATGAAGAAGAAGAAAAATATGTTTCCATCGTTACCGATGATGTGCAGCGATATGCAAAAGAAATCTTTGTAAAAGAAAAAAGTAATACACTGTTTTATTTGAAAAAGAGTGCAACGTAATTTATACAAATGTTGCAAAAAATTTAAATTTTTAATTCTACTTAATCAACTAACATGACATTACCAACTATACAACATATCGAACATATTCTATTTCCAAAACCAAGTGTTTTTCATTTTAAAAATGGCATTACTGCTTATGGTTATTCTGGAATTGAAAATGATATTTTACGCATCGATTTTATTTTTAATGCTGGAAGATGGACTGAAAAAATTCCGTTGCAAGCCGAGTTTACAGCACGATTAATTAAAAGCGGAACGTCTCATTTAAATGCGTTTGAAATCGAAGAAAAAATTGATACGTTTGGCAGCACTGTAAAATGTGACGCTGGAAACAATACCGTTACTTTGTCTGTTTATTGCATGCATAAATATTTAGATGAAACGCTTGTTGTTGTTATAGATTGTTTGAATAATTGTTGCTATCATCAACACGAAATCGATATTTTCAAATCGCGAAAAATAGCGAATCTATTGGTGTCGCAAGAAAAAAATGATTACATCGCTGATGTTTTATTTAGAAAATCTTTGTTTGGCGAAACGCATCCGTATGGTTACGAAACTACCGCAGAAATTATTAATAAAATCACTCAACAAAACTTACTTGATTATTTCAACACCAATTTAATTCCAACAAACTGCACGGTTTTTATTGCTGGAAAATACGAACAAAACCAACTCGAAATTATTGAAAAACACATTGGCAATTGGAATAAAAAATCGACTGAAATAAATCAAGTTTCAATTCCTGAATTGCCTGTTTTAAAAGACAATAAAATTTCAATAAAAAAAGAAAAATCAGTACAAGCATCTATCATTATTGGCAACATCAGCATACAACGCAGCCATGAAGATTTTTCTGGTTTGGTTTTGTTGAATACTATTTTTGGTGGTTATTTTGGCTCACGCTTAATGAGTAATATCCGCGAAGAAAAAGGATTGACTTATGGCATTTATTCTTCTTTATCTTTACTAAAAAAACATGCTGTTTTTTCTATTCAAACAGATACTAATTTAGAAAATAAAGAACTGTGTTTGCAAGAAATATATTTAGAAATTGAGCGTTTAAAAAATGAGTTGATTCCAAATGATGAAATCACGATTGCGCGTAATTATTTGCTTGGAAAATATTTACACCGAACAGATGGTGCATTTAATCAGATGGAATTGTTTAAAACATACTATATTGAAGATGTTAATATTTCTAAATTTGAAGCAGCCGTTGAAACAATCAGACAACAAGATGCGCTATCTTTGCAACGTTTAGCGCAAAAATACTTTCTTACTGATAAGATGTTGGAAGTGATTGTTGGATAGCAATTTGAAAATTTGAAGATTAGTCGATTTGAAAATGAAAAAAGAATTAACAGAAATAGGAATTATTAAAAATGGAAATTGCAAAAGCATTTTCAAATTTTCAAATTCTAAAATTTCCAAATTCATTTTACTTATTACTTTCTTCTTATCACTTATTACTTGCAACGCTCAAACCATTTATGAAGCACCAAAATTAACATGCGTAAAAAATAACTCAACTGCACCTGCAAATACAGAATTAAATTGGAATTTGCCTGCAACAGCCAATCCATGTTTTGTTGGCTACGAAATTTATGGTTCTACTGGAAATGTAAATGGTCCTTATTCACTGATAACAACAATCAACAATCCGTTACAAACTTCTATACAATTCAATTCAGCCATTGTACCAACGCCAACTTCTGACGATGCTACTGTTACTCATTTTTTTATAATAAATCGTGGTAGTTGCAATAATCCATCACCGCCAATAAAAACAACTTCTGATACTTTATCTAATCGAACACGACAACCATTTGTTCCATTTGTTAGCGCCAGTGTTGTAAATAATGATATTGTAGTTACATGGCAACCTGCACCATCAGTGGAAGTTATTGGTTATAAAATAAAAAATAGTGGCGATGGATTCACTGCTGAAACAACAATTTTAGGTCGACTGAACACACAGTTTATTGATGTGATAAATGATCCGAATGCAACAAGCGTTGAATATTCTATTGCAGCTATGGAATCTTGCGAAGTTGGTTTAGGTACGTCTTCATTATTTGCTGGCGAAACTCATAAAACTATCTTTTTAAAAAATTCACCACCAGATAAATGCACACAAAGTATCAATATTTCTTGGAGTTTCTACAAAGCAGGCACTGCTTCTGTAACACGTTATGAAGTAGAAACCAACACGGCTAATGCTGGTTTTGTTACAACTGGCACGACCGATAATGTAACACCTAATTTTTTGTTGCGTGATGTTCCATACAATAAACGTTATTGCTTTCGCGTGAAAGCTATTTTGCCAAATGGTGCGACTGCATACTCAAATGAAATTTGTTATGATAGTTTAGCTGTAGTTCAGAAAGCAAAAGATGATTATATCAGAAATATTTCTGTAGAAAATGGAAGCATCATTATTGATTATAGAAAAGACACCTTTGCAACACCTGAAAAAAATATTATTTTACAACGTGGTGAAGATGCAACTGTTTATATTCCATTGAGCAATGTGCCAACTTTTAATAATTATCAGCGCGCTGCTTTTGATGATAATGGTTTAGATGTAAGTGGAAAAACTTATTTCTATCGTGTTCGATTAAATGATAGTTGTGCAGGAAGCGATCCACATTATTCTGATACAGCAACTACATTGCGTATCACTGTAAAATTAAAAAACAGCAACACCGCTGATATTATTTGGAGTGGTTTTCAAATAGATAATATCAATTTTTTACGTTATCGCTTAGATAAAATTGTTGGCACAGATACTACTTTTGTAAGCTACTTTACACGAACAGATAATACATTTTTTGTAAACGAATTGTTTGATTATACACAAGACAGTATACCACAAATTTGTTATCGAATTACCGCAGAATTTTACAACTTAAATGACAAAGCACCTCGTGAGTTGTTGCAAAGTCATTCAAATATTATATGCATTACACCTGAACCTAAAATTTTTATTCCACAAGCATTCGTGCCACATGGTTACAATAAAACATTTAAACCATTTTTATTATATGCAAAAACAGAAGGTTATTCTTTCCAAATTTACGACAGATGGCACGAATTGATGTTTACCACTAATGATATAAATGAAAGTTGGAACGGCATGTACAAAGGTAAAGATGCACCATTGGATGGCTATGTATATTTGATAAAATACGTTGGCAAAAACGAAAAGGAATATTCAATTACAGGAACTATTATGTTGATTCGATAAACACATCAAACTTAGTTTTAGCTTAATTAGTTAGTGTTCAATTTTCCGTGATTTATTTCGGCACTATTTCCACTATTTATTTTCTCAATGTTACCATTTTGTAAAAAAAATGGAGGATTAATTGATATTTATCAAATTCTAATTATGTTTGTGCTTCGAAAAAATTGATAGGAATTTCAATTGCTATCAAATCCGAGTTAAGGAACATTGTATAAAACCCTATTTCACAACTAGCTATTAAATTTTTGAAATCTTGCTGTACTCGTACATCAATACTTTAATTATTTAAAACCTATTATACAACTTAACTTATGAATCTTTTTTTTACTACACTAAATAATTTAGTTAAAACAGCTTTACTGTTGTTATTTCTATTTTTTACAAACATAGCAAACGCTCAAGAATCTAATTGCTCTAATGGAATTGATGATGATGGCGATGGCTTTATTGATATGTTTGATACAGATTGCTCGCCAATTTCTTACGGCTTTATCTGCAATAAAAGACATTATTTCACCAGACAAATTGGTTCTGATACCAAATTAAGTTCTGCAGATGTGAGTGGCACTCAAGTAACCGTTTCAGATTTGAATACTTATTCAGGTTTGCTTTTCAATGCAAGTTTTTATTACAACGGATTTATTTATGCTTTTAAACACACGCCATCTTCTAATGTATTATATCAATTATTAAACAACAACACTACTAAAAACATGACGATTACTGGCTTGCCTTCTTCTGGTTGGAACAATGCAGCATGTTCGCCAAATGGCATTGTTTATTTATTACAAAATGGCACATACAACTTATTTAAGATTAATCTAAGTACGTTAGCAGTTACTTCAGTTACGTTAACTGGCATTTCAGATGCTGCATCTAATTCAATTTGGGGCGACATGGTGATTGACCCAAGAACTGGAGATTTATTTTGTTGGTATCATCCAACAACAGGCACTTCACCAAAAGGTTTGTATAAAATTAATTTAGCAACCAACACGCTAATTCACATGGGTACAGATGTTCAGCAAACCATGGGTACTTTATTCTTTGAAACTTCTGGTAGATTATATGGTTATGGCTCTGCAACCTTAGGTGGTGCACAAGAAAATTTTTACACCATTAATAAAGTGAATGGTGCAACCGTCTTATATGATTATACAGGCACAACAGTTAGCCAATCAGATGGTTGCAATTGTCCTTGGCGTATTACTTTAGATATGACTGGCGCGACAACGAATAATATTACTACTTGTTCTAATGGTGCTATCAAATTTGATCCAATTATCATAAATACATCTGGTGCAAGTGTTACAGGTGTTGTTTTTCAAGATACTATTGATTCAAAATGGTCGTTTACCAATAACGCTACAACATTACAAACATCACTAAGAATTATTTATGGATTGAGTGCTACTGTTAGTTTTTCAAATTTTGGTGGTGGCACTAATAATGTAATTCGATTGGCAAATTTAAATGTACCAACTGGCAACAGCACATTCACATTAAATATGCAAACAACCAGCAAATCGTTCAGTGTTGGTGCGAATATTATTAAAAACCAGGCATTCTTAAGCAACTTACCAACTATAATTGGCACTACTGAAAATTCAAACGATCCAACAACAACTTTGGTGGATGATTCGACAGCAGTTACCATCAATTATTTTTTAAAACCAAATGCAGGAACAGATCAAACGCTTTGCATAAATACAACAACTACAACTACACTTTCAGCAACTGGCACAGGTGTTTGGACACAATTAGGCACTACGCCATCGGTTGCTTCAATACAAACACTAAGCAACGCAAACACTAGCGTTTCTGGTTTAAATATTGGTGGAAAATATCAATTTATTTGGACAAGCAATGGCTGCACAGATACTGTTGCAGTCGATGTTTCAGCTTGTCCTTTTTTGACAAAAAATTTCACACCAACTACTATACAAAATGGTGGATTGGCAACACTTACATTTACCATCAATAACAGTGCGCCATATTCTGTAAACCAAACAAATATCAGTTTCCACGACAATTTACCTTCTGCCTTAAAAATTGGAACACCAAATACAATTTCTGTTTCAGGTGGTACTGCAAATATATTTGCTCCAAAAGACAGTACCATTATACGTATCACCAATATTTCAGTTGCAGCAGGTAGCAATGTTGTGATTACTCTAAATGTAACCAACAACAATAATTTACTAAACTATTCTTGTGGAGCATCTGTAGATTTTACAAATGGAGCAACGAATATTTCAAATATTGTAGGAAGATTAATCAACACAGTTACAGACCAATGTTTATTGGTAACCGCAATTACATTGCCTGTTGAATTGGTTGAATTTAAAGGTATTTATGAAGATGGAAAATCAACCTTAAACTGGTCAACTGCATCTGAATTAAATTCACAAAAATTTGTCATTCAACGTGCTGATGAAGGTTACGAATTTACAGATATTGGAACCATAAAAGCAGCAGGCAATGCATCGTATTTAATTAACTATTATTTTGTTGATGAAAATCCAAATGCAGGAAAAAATTACTATCGGTTAAAGCAAGTAAACAATGATGGTTCGTATGAATATTCAGATGTGATTTTGATTACAGCACCTGAAAAAGTGGTTGATGATACAAAATCATTTAAGCTATATCCAAATCCTGCAAATGATATTTTATGGATTGATTTTATCGACGAGCTCCATGAAATAAATCTATACAATACCATTGGAAATCTTGTTTTAAAAGCTACACCAACCGACAAGCATACTTCTATTAATATTGCTGATTTGCCAACTGGTATTTACTTTGTAAAAATCAAGAACAAAAATTTTACACTTTATAAAAACTAAGTTTTTTAACGATTTATATGCTATGAATTTTAGCACAATAGTGACTCTTTTTATGCAGAAAAACGCACAGTTAATGTGCGTTTTTCTTTTTAATGTTTTATTAGAACTACACTTTTATTGCACAATAATTTTTCCAGTTGCTACTTCAGTTTTATCATCAAACAATTGATAAAAATACATACCAGTATTTAATTGATTTCTATAAATGGTGATTTCATTTTTTATGTTTGAATACATTTCATCTATCATCTTTCCAGTTGCATCTAACAATATTAATCTTGGATTTTTGAGTTCTGCATTTTTTATTTGTAATGATGTTTTATCATGAAATGGATTTGGGAAAACTATTAACTCAACATTTTTATACCCTTCATTTTTTGTTGCATTAATCAAATCTACACGCAAATAATTTTCTCCGATTGTGTGAAAAACAGTATTAGTAAAAATTGCCGAATTATAATCAAAATAGATGGAAGCATTATTGTTTATTACAGTTCCAATCGCATTGTTATTTTTTTGTTGGATATGAAATTGCACAAAACCATTCGATGCATTTAAATTTTTGGTGCTATCTACCAATTTAATATTTTCAAACAAAAACTGAATTACATTCGTGTCTATACGAATCATTCTACATGTTTGACTACTACTTTCTAACTCAATAGAATTAATATCTAAATACGAAGAAATCGTGTCGATGATAGAAACTGTAAATGCAGTATCTGTTCCAGTATTTTGAAAACGAATCGAATAATCTAACGGCACATTTTTTTCAATAAAATGTTGTGCGCCAACGCCAATTGGTTTGGTTTCTTTTTCATTTGGATCGTAGCTACCACGATTTTGCTGACAATCAACTGCACGAAATGGTTCGCCATCATACAACGGAAACTGCGAAATAATTCCAGTAGCAAATGTATCTGTTGAGTTGGTTCTGCAACCTTCAATAAATGCAGCCGTTTTTGCATCGCCTAAATACGATGGAAAATTAATAGGTTGTTCTGCCTCAATTCTATACGTTGCGCCACTCACTAACGGCATATCCACAATTAATTCGTTGCCACTTGGCAAATTATAATTTTGAAGTGAACGCAACACCTGATCTTGTATGACAATATATTTCCGATCAACTTGCATGTTGCCGCCAATATTTTTTAATTTAAATTCTATTTTATTGGTTTTACACGTTGCCGATGCTTGTATAATAGCACCTGTGTATGGCGTAGGTGAACAAACCGTATCTGGAAAAATATGTGCTTCACTACAATGCGTTTGTCCTAAAATTGTGGAATCGCAATTTACAGTTACTGCAAACGAAAACGAACCGCATTTTCCTGTTTCTACATTACCGACATTAAACTTAAAAACATTATTTCCTAAGCTGGAAAATGGTTGTGCTGATGCATTAAAATCTAAATAATGATCTAACGTAATATCGATGTATGCATCAGTTGAGTTTACGGTTCCGTTGTTGCAATAGTTGACATAATACGTATTTTCAAAACAACGGCGAAGTATTGGTGCTGTTAACGAAACTGTGAGATTGGTGCACGAAATGGTTGGCGTTAAACCGATATCTATTTTTACAGAATCGCCATCATTTAATTGTATAGTTGATGGTATAGAACAGTTTTGCAGTTGCCACAACGGATAACTTGGATTTGGCAATAATTGTAGTTGATAATTTCCAGTATCTAAATACATTTCGTAGTTGCCAAGCGTATCTGTTGAAGTATAAAACGAATCGGTTGGATTGATGGCGCGCAGCGAATAATTACGCAAAAACGCATCTGAATTTTCTATGGTGCAATTGTTGTTTTTATCGCCATAGATGGTTCCTGAGATTTTTGTAGTGTACACGTTTCCTAGTGAGTCGATGTTGACAAGAACATGTTTGCTATTGTATGGATTACTAGCATTTTCGTACAAAAAACCAAAAACAGAGCTACCGTTTTTTAAATCAATAACTGGTTCTTCGTAAATAGTTTTTTTAGTATTTCCAGTTATGGTTGAAGACATGTTGATTTCTTTAATAGTTGTTGCAGAATCGATATTGTCAAATTGAAAAAAATGTACTAAATAATCTAATTGATTATCATTGTTTCCATCAGTATATCCATTCGACATTCCAATTAATTGTAGTGTATTGTTTACACTTCTTAAGTGAACAAAACTCATATCATTGTCATACATTTTGAGAGTAGCATTATTTCCATTTGCATCTATAGAAAATAATTTGGTTTTACTTCTGCTGTAATTATAAGGTGTGCTATAAGTATCAATATATCCATCACGAAATGCGAAATAATATTTATTATTCAATTCAAGTAAATTATTTTGAAGACTACCATTAACATCGATTGGTGTTTTTTGTATCCATTCTTTTTCATTGTTAGAATTTAATTTTAGTAAGTAGGTTTCAGCAAGTTGAGAATATGGATTTCTAACTTGCAATCCTATGCTTAACAATAGTAATAATCCTTTATCGCTTGTTTTTAATATTTTTTGAATTGATGGATTTACATTGTTATAATAAATTGTAGTGTCAATGTTAATGCCTGTATAAATTGAATCAAAATCCATTGAAACCGAATCTAAATTACTATTAAAAGTTTTATCTGTTATTGTAAAATCAAGATTTCTATCAAAAATTAGTTTAATATAATTTGGAATTTTTAATTCAATTGTATTAAAATATTGATACTCTAAATTATTATAGCTGTATGCAAATATTTCATTGTTATCAATTTCTTTTTGGCTCCAAATTAAATTTCCGTCGTAATCAAATTTTGCATAAAATGTACCAATACGAGCTCCACTAATAAAACAATCAGATCCAATACAACCACAATAACCCCAAGTTAAACCATCTAATACATATTTAATAATTAGACCTGATGAATCGATTGTATTTTCAATAAAAGTAGGATTGTATGATTTATTAAAATATGGAAATGATATTTGTCCAGAGATACCACAAATAATGCCATCGCCAAGTTGCAATAAATCTTGATTTGGATAAAAAGGTTTTTTCCAAATTACATTTCCTTTCGTATTATATTTTACGATTGTAAAACCACTTTTTGTACAAGTATCGGTGCCACATAAAACTCTATCTGTATCAGAATTACCAACCAATGCATAAAAACCACTATCGTCCGAATATGTTAATCCACTTTTAGGTGTTGAAAAGATATTGCCAACTCCAATTGGTGCATCTTTTACCCAACCATTTGCACTTGCATTTCGTATTATTAAAGCAAACAACAACAGCAAACTCCATTTTATAATTACATTGCGTTTCATATATATTCCATTAAAATTAAACAAATGATTTGATTTCAATGTAAAGATGTTAGATAAACTTGCAAGTAGAAAATACAAATTTTAGTGTTTGTCTGATTAAAACAGCATTAAAATTTAGTTTTGGTTTTTATTTTTAATATATTCATGCAAATATTTGTCCGAAAATTATGGAAAATACTAAATGCTTTCAACTGTTCATTTCTTTGTATAAAGATGAAAAAATGGCATTTAAAAAATGGATTCATTCGCCAATTGCCAATCAACATGATGACGTAACTGCTGTTTTTGAGTATTTATTTTCTAAGAAATATTTGAATTCCAATATCGTACAAAAAGAAAAAATATTTGCGCAACTATATCCAACACGCAATTATGATGATTTACGATTTCGGCATGTTTTATCAAATTGCACAAAATGCATTGAAAACTTTATGAGTTTTTATCAGTTTCAAAATGATGAAAATGCATCGGCATTGTATCTTTTAAAGTCATTAGAAAAACACCAACACGATAAATATGCAAAAGCGTTACTGCAGCAACAAACTGAAATCTTAAAAAACAATGCCGTCCAAAATAGCGATGTTGTTTTGTCGGCTATTGAACTTCAAAAAATCAATTTCAATATTCATAGCAAAAATATTCGCGACAAACCATTTAATTTACAAGCCATTGCTGATTTATTGCATCAATATACGCAAACAGAAATTTTAAAATTTGCTTGTTTGGCAATCACGCATCAACAAATTTCAACTACTAATTATTCGTTTCCGTTATTAGATTCTATTTTAAAAACTACTCAAGAATATTTTGAAACAGTTTCGTTATCCAACAAAATTTATTTTCTGATTTATAAATCGCTAACAGAAAATGAAAACGACGACATTGTTTTTTCACTAAAAGAAATATTGAAAAATGCTACGACAAAATTGGAGCCAAATGAATTGCTTGATATTTATTTATTGACGATTAATCAATGCATAAAAAAATTAAATAGTGGCAAAAAAGAGTTTGCAAATATTGCATATGATTTATATCTGCAATTAATAAATGCTGATTTATTGGTGCAAAATAACGAACTCGATCGCTTTGCATTTACTAATATTGTTTTCACTGGTTTGATGGTGAAAGATTTTGTTGGAATTGAGAAGTTTATTCAAAAAAATGCGATTTATTTATCGGATGAATATCGAGAAACCATTGTATCTATTGCTACTGCGCGCTTGTTTTACACGCAACAATTGTACGACAAAGCTATAAAAGTAATTTTGCAAACTGAGTTCAACGATTTTTTGATGAGTTTATCTGCACGCATTTTGCTGACTAAAATTTATATTGAAACGAAAGATTTTGATGTTGCAGAAAATCACATCGCAACCTTTAAAAAATACATTCGGCGTCAAAAAAATATTGGCTACCACAAAGATCGTGTGCTAAAGTTTTTATTGATGTGTGAGCAACTTATAATTGTAAAAAGCGCATCTAAAAAACAACAAAAATTATTTCAATTACAGCTTAGTAATGATAATGCACTGATGGAAAAAGAATGGCTGTTGGAACAAATTTAGTTACAAATTTTATCTTGTCGAAAATTTTATCGTGCCACGAATATCGTGACTCGAACTAAGCAGGAATTCGAACATCAAAGGTGCGTTTATCTTTGTTGGTTAAGTTCATATCGCGAATCCATGGATTGTAGATGCGCAATAATTTATAGGTAGTTCCATTATCTTTTGCAAATTGAATCCAATTAGTGGCACCTGAAACTTGTACTGTGTTGTATTTAAATTCTGGATACAAATCTTCTTTTCCTAAATAAAATCCAAAATCTTTTTGGTTTTGATGAATGATTTTTAACGCAATAATACGTTGTACATAACGACTAGTTTCTGAGTTTAATAATAATCTGTAATAATCTGTTTCGCCTTGCAAACTTTGTTGTTTGTTTACACCAGCAACACCCATATTATAACCAGCTGCAGCAGCCGTCCACGAACCAGTAGATTCTTTAGAGCTTCGCAAATACTTACAGGCAGCGCGTGTTGCTTTTTCTAAGTTATAACGTTCGTCTGTTTGCGAATTAATTAATAAACCATATTGGCTGCCTGTGCTGCTTAAAAACTGCCAAAAACCAGATGCACCAGCTGGTGAAGAAACATTATCTAATGCACTTTCTGCCATGCATAAATATTTAAAATCATCTGGAACATTTTCTTCTTTTAATATTTTTTCAATCAATGGAAAAAAACGGTTGGCACGTTTAAACATTAAAATGGTAGATGATTGCCAATAAGCATTTACGGTTAATTCTCTATCTAAACGTTCACGTACTTCTGGATCGTCTAACGGCACTTGTTCTCCAGCAAAGGTTACACTTTCAGGCAATTTTACTGCATACGCCGTTTGAATTGGCAACGCCAAATTATGCGATGTAGAACCAGCTTTAAAAAATGGAAAATATTTATTCGTAGAATCAACTGTTGCATTGATAAATAAGGTAATCGTTGCAAATGCAAGCATTCCAAGTCCAAAGTATTTTAGTTGTTGTTTCATCTGTGTTTGTTTATTAATTTTTAATTGTGCAGATGGAATATCCATTAACTTTTCTGACGATGCAGCTATATCAGTGGATATTTCATGTTGCTTTTTTATAATAAGTATTAAGTAGTAAGTTTTTATTATTTCAAACTTTTAAATTATCGTTTTTTATACACAGGTACGGTAGAACATGGCTCGCCGAACATGAGTGATTTTACATATGGTTGTAGTTTTTTGGTGATTTCTAAATAGGCGTTGCTGTTTACTGTTTTAGTGCCACAACCTTTAATAACTAATTTTGCATCTATATATTTTGTTGCGTCTATTTCGTTAATGTTTTTTAACAGCAATTGTTGTTCCACTTCTTCTTTTGTACCAACATATATTTTATTCGTGTGTGGTAATAAATAGGAAGTGATTAACATAAATGACCATTGTGGTAAAATGGCATCAGTTGAACAAAAAACAGCTACTATTTTATCTTGATATTGATTCCAATCGTGTTGTTTTAATGCAGCGCGAAAATCTATTTCTTTTAAAATTAAACCACGAAATAAAAACGCTTGCATATTGAATTCCATGATTTCATCTGTTGGAAAAAAAGTTTCCAAATCGATGGTAATTAAACCACTTTGCGCTACTTTATTTATGAGTTCCATTTTTTGTATCACAGAGTTGCAGTGAGTTTAATCACAGAGAACACTGTATTTTATTGTTAATTTTACAAAGTAAAACAAAAAAAGCGGAAAATAAATTCCGCTTTTATATTACTGTATATTTGTTTTTAGTAATTTTTATAGCGTTCGTCTTTCACGTCGGCCTTTTTTAATATTGACTCAAAAATAGATTGGAAATTTAATCTACTTGTATATCTGCTTTCCATAATTTTTTTCACCATACTAATATCCATACCAACATCAGGGCCTTTTTCGTCAGCTGATTTTGTTTGAATTAAGTAAGCAGCACGCACACCAGCTATTGCTTTTGCTGTTTTGCCAACTGGTGTTCCGAAAATAGTACCTACTACTTTTGGTTCATTGCCGATGCCTGTTGCCATTGCTTGAGAAAACTGCACCATAACTGTATCTAAAACGCTTGCATCTTTTACTTTAGCAGCAACTGCAGCTAAGTCAGTAGTTCCAGCAGCAGCTTCATTTAATTGTTTTACTAAATCTTTTCCTTTTTTCTCATTGCGAACAATCATTGCTACTTCGTCACGAACGTCCTCCACTTTTGCAATGCCTTTTTCGGTGATTTTTTTCAATTTTGCCACCACATATTTATTTTCAACTTTATCTTCTAAATAAATTTGATTGGTTTTTTCTTGTTGAAATGCCCATTGAACTAAATTACGAGCAGCACCAATTTGTGGAACATCTACCATGTTTTGAGACAACACAATGTCTTTTAATAAATTTTCTGATTTTGCTGCTTTATCAAATTTTTCTGGAGTTGAATTTTGTTGCTGGAAAGTAGTTGCTTTGTCGTAAACATTTTTAATAGTTTCATCGCTTGGTGCTAATTCAACAACGAAATCAGCGAATTTTGTTACCGTTTTTGGAGATTTTGCATCAATTAATAGGATGATATGTAAACCATATTGTGTTTCTACTTTTGCAATTTGACCTGGTTGCATTCCGTAGAATACTTTTTCGTTGAATTCTTTCACCATTTGGCCACGTGTGAAATATCCTAAGTCACCACCTTTTGCTTTAGATCCTTCATCTTTAGAATTCTCAGAAGCAACTTGCCCGAAGTTTTTTTGTTGTGATGAGATAACGCGAATTAAACTATCTGCCAAAATATTTGCTGATTTTTTCTCTTCATCAGATCCTTTTCCTTCAGACAATAAGATATGAGCTGCACGAACTGTATCAGGTGCAATTCTTCTATCAATAATTTTGGTAAACATATAAAAACTACCTTCTTTATATACGTTTGTTAAGGTTCCAACTGGTAAGTTAAATAAAGTATCTGCGTTGCGTTTAGTTTTCAAAACATCATCTTTAGAATAGTATTCTACATTATTTCCTTGTACCGAATTACGCGTAATAAAAGCAGAATCTTTTGGTAAGCTAGTTAAATAATCTGCTCTTAAGGAGTTGATTTTTTCTATCGCTACTGCTGTATCGTTAGAAGAAGGAAAAATATCAAACGAAACTACATCAATTATACGAGTTGCATCTGTTTCAAACTTAGCTTTATTATCATTGATATAAGTTTGAATTTCATTGTCGCTTACTTTGTATTTATCATCAGCCAATGATGTGTATGGAACAGCGACAACTGCTGCTTTTGCAGTTCTATCGGCATTTAGTACTTCTTTAGCCATAAATGTTGGCATATAAAATGATTTTGCTATTAAACCTGCATATTTTTGTTTAACTCTGTCATCTGCAATAATGCGTTCAATATGTGCAACAGTTTCTTTGAAATTGGTTTTATTTGTTTTGTCAAATTTATCCATTCCATTAATAAACTCTTTTACTTTAGCTTGGTTTAGCTGACCTGTTTCACGATTCACAATATCTGGTTGTGCTTGTGCAATTTGACGTAATAAGTTTTGTGCATAAGGACTTGGATTGTTGCCCCAAATTAAATCTGCTAATTCAGCTGGACTTACTTCTAATGCTAAAGATTTATAGGCATTACCTAAAAGCTGATTTGAAGACATGGTATTCCAAACTTCTTCTTGAATTTGAGCTCTTGACTGATCATTTAGCTGAAAAGTAGGATTGATTAGTTTAACACCTTCTTCGTAGAAAGTTACTTGTGAGCTAAACTCTTTTCCAGAGATGTTTGCGCCATTGATTTTTCCTACATTATTTTTATTTCCACCACCGCTTCTATTATTGGTATTAAAAGCTTCTTCTATAATAAAAATAAATAATGCCAACGCAATGAAACCTACTAATATCCACGAGCGTTGTCTGATTTTTCCTATAACTGCCATTTCTTGCTTATTTTAAAGTGTGCAAAGATAGGAAATTAATTTGGAAATTTGAATTGCATCAGCAATCATGAACTCAAAAAAATCTAATAGTAAATTTGAATAAAATGAAGTAGCTTGAAAATGGAAGATTTGAGTTTATAAATTGGTTGTATTACTAATAAAATAATAAAAACTATAAATTGGCAATTTCTTCGTTAATGACCAGTTTTACGGTTTCGATTTTTGTTTCGGAAACGTCTAAAATTTTAAAAGAATATTGGTCAATTTCTATGATTTCGTTGGTTTCTGGTATGGTTTCGTGGTGTGCGATGATGAAACCAGAAAGTGTATCATAGTCACCATCAGGTATTTGTAGGTTATATTCTTCGTTGATACGGTCAATTTCTAATCTTCCAGACAAAATGAATTCATTTTTAGATAATTGATTATCTACAAGTTCATCTTTATCATATTCATCATCAATTTCGCCAAAAATTTCTTCTAAAATATCTTCTAACGTAATGATGCCAGCAGTTCCGCCATATTCGTTCACGACCCAAGCAATGCTTTTATTTTCTTTGATAAAGTCATTAAGTAACTTCTGAATTTGCATGGTTTCAGGAATTACTTTTATTTCCATCAAGATTGCCTCTATGGTTTCAGGATTTTTATGTAAATCGAAATGATGTACATAGCCAACAATTTTATCAATTGTATCATCAAAAACTAAAATACGAGAATGATAGGTTTCAATAATTATGTTTTTTAAATCTTCGATATTATCGTGCAAATCAATTGCAGTAATTTCACGGCGCGGCACCATACAATCGCGTACACGCAAGTTTTTTAAATACAAGGCGTTTTCAAACAATTCGGTATCTACTTCGTCTTCGTCGTTTTCTTCTTTTGGACTGTGGTCTTTAATAAATTTTTCTAAATCTAACGTGGAAAACTGAAAATCGTGTTCAGAAACTTTTACGCCAAATGCTTTAAATAAGAGTTGAGAAATGCCGTTAATAAGCAAAACTGCTGGTGTAAGCAAATAATGCATTACACGAAATGGAACAGCCATGATTGGTAAAATAGAATCGGCAAATACTTTGAAAATTACTTTTGGAACATACTCGCCAAAAAACAAGACAACAGTGGTAGAAATAACGGTTTGAATAGCAATTACCAAAACATGTGAAGCTAAATATCTATCTAAAATTGGCTCTAATAAACCAGCGCATAAAATACCAAAAGTAATTAAAACGATGTTGTTTCCAAGTAATGTGGTGATGATAAATTTAGAAGGATTCTTGATGTAATCATTCAAAATTTTTCCAGATAAAGTGCCGCGTTGAAAGCTTAATTCTATTTTTAATTTATTGGCAGAAAGGAACGCGATTTCGATGCCAGAAAACATGGCAGAAAACAATAATGTTAGAATAATTAAAAAGATGGTAGATCCCATTTACGATGTAAAGATAGGAAAATCTGTTGTACGATTTTAGATTTGTAAATAAAATAAGCTATTCAGTTGGCCAAAACGAAAGACAGAAAAATGATTTTAGCTTATTTATAGTACATTTATTAATCTTCAGAAAGCACGATAATTAAATCGTCTGGTGAAAAAGTAAATTTATC